>JBDSMA010000230.1:0-5631 GCA_039916085.1 Sphingomicrobium sp. | reverse complement strand
CGCTGGTCGGGGTCGGGTCGGTCGCGCTGTCGGCGACCAACGCGGTCAGCTCATTGTCGAGGTAGTGCTTGACGGTTCCCTTGAGCTCGTCGCGGTCGACGCCGCAGGCGGTCATCACCTGGCTGGCATGAGAATCGTCGACCAGCGCCATCAGCAGATGCTCGAGCGTGGCATATTCGTGGCGCCGGCGCGAGGCTTCGCCAAGCGCATTGTGCAGCGTCTGTTCTAGGTCACGCGCGAAACTGGGCATGCGGGTCTCCTTGGCCCATCAATGTCGTATGGTCGGGCGCGCCGATCAAGTGCGCGGCAGCGTGAAAAGCTCGCGGCCTATCGTTTGAACAGGTCATCGGCCTGCGCCCGGTGCTGCTCGGTGGCGGCGATATGGGCCTCGACCCGGGCGATTTCGCCTTTCAGAGACGCGATCCGTTCGTGAAGTTCGGCGATCGAAACCGGGCCAAGATCCTGGCGGACGAGCAGGGTCAGCGGGTCGGCGGGGCGGCTGGTGAAGAAGTCGTCTTCGTCCATCACGCCGCGCAGCGTTGACCCTCACCGCAGCCAAGTCAATAAGCTTCGCCGCGTCAATGGCAGCTTGGGTGATTAGGATGGTCGAAACGATCCCGGACGTGATGCGCGCAATCGAGATTTCCGGTCCCGGCGGACCCGAACAACTCCGCATCGGTTCGCGCCCCGTGCCCCGGCCGGGCAAGGGAGAAGTGCTGGTCAAGGTGGCGGCGGCGGGCGTCAACCGGCCCGATATCCTGCAGCGCATGGGACACTATCCGCCGCCGCCCGGCGCCAGCGACATTCCCGGGCTGGAGATCGCCGGCACGGTGGTCGATGCCGGCGCCGGGTCGAGCCATCTCCTCGGCAGCCGCGTGTGCGCTTTGGTCGCCGGAGGGGGTTATGCCGATTATTGCGTCGCACCCATCGGGACCTGCCTGCCGGTTCCCGAGGTACTCCGCCTGACCGAAGCCGCGGCGATGCCCGAAACCCTGTTCACGGTGTGGATCAACCTGTTCGAGCGCGGCTTCGCGGCGGATGGCGATGTGGTGCTGGTCCACGGCGGCACCAGCGGCATCGGGACGATGGCGATCAAGCTGGGCGTCCTGTTCGGTCTGGAGGTGATCGTCACCTGCGGCTCGGACGCCAAGTGCGCGGCGGCGTTGGCCCTCGGCGCGGTCCAGGCGATCAATTATCGCACCAGCGACTTCGTTGCCGCGGTCCGCGATGCGACCGAGGGGCGCGGCGTCGCGGTGGTGCTCGACATGGTCGGCGGCGATTATGTCGCGCGCAATCTCCAGTGCCTGGCCGATGACGGCCGCCACGTGTCGATCGCCTTCCAGCGTTGCGCCACGGCCGAAATTCCCATCGTCGAGATCATGCGCCGCCGCCTGACCCTGACCGGTTCGACGCTGCGGGCGCGCTCGATCGAGTTCAAGACGATGGTCGCCGACGAGATTTCGCGGACGGTTTGGCCCTATGTCGAAGGCAACCGGCTGAAGCCCGTGATCGACGAGCTGTTCCCGCTGGATCAAGCCGCCGCCGCCCATGCGCGGATGGAGGCGGGCGACCATGTCGGAAAGATCGTACTGACGATGGAATGACGACGGCTTAATCGCTTGCCCTTGCGCTCCGTCGGGCCTAAATCGCCGGCAAGCTGGCTGCTCCGTGAAGGGGCGGCCCTTATTGTTTGTGGAGAACCTAATGGCTCAGCCGCTCATGCCGCACGCGACCGCCGCTTGGCTGGTCGACAATAGTTCGCTCAGTTTCGAGCAAATCGCGCAATTTTGCGGCCTGCATATTCTTGAGGTCCAGGCGATCGCCGACGACACCGCGGCGACCAAGCTGACCGGCCGCGACCCGGTGCGCGCCGGCGAACTGACTCATGACGAGATCGAGAAAGGCCAGGCCGACGCCGATTACGTGCTCACGATGCACAAGGAGCCGGATCCGGTGCGGCGCACCAAGGGGCCGCGTTACACCCCGGTATCGAAGCGCCAGGACAAGCCCGACGGCATCGCCTGGATCATCCGCAACCATCCCGAGGTCTCCGACGGCCAGATCGGCAAGCTCATCGGCACGACCCGCACGACCATCGGCGCGATCCGCGACCGGAGCCATTGGAACATTGCCAATATCCAGCCCAAGGACCCGGTGACGCTCGGGCTCACGTCGCAGCGCGAACTGGATGCGGCGGTGATCAAGGCGCAGAAGGCGGCCGGAACCCCGCCGCCGGTCGATACCCGCCTGGACAGCGATCGCGAGGCGCTGATCGTCGAGCTTCGCGCCGAACGCGAACAGCATTCGCGCGACGTCGAGGCGGCGCTGGCGGCGGCCGAGGCCGGCGAAGTCGACACCTCGGACGAGATTGTCCCCGGCATCAAGGACCCGTTCAAGCATTGATTCGCCCGTCGTGGCGGGCCAAGGTCGGGCGATGGAACAAAGCGACATCGAGGGTTTGAGCTTCGAGGCGGCGCTGGCCGAGCTCGAGCAAATTGTGCGCGCGCTCGAACAGGGCGCCGAACCGCTCGACAAGTCGATCGAACTCTACCAGCGAGGCGACCGGTTGAAGCGGCACTGCGAAGCGCGATTGAAAGCGGCCCAGGCCAAGATTGACCAGATTTCCTTGGGCACGGACGGTCAGCCGGTGGGGACGGCACCGTTCGATGCTGGCTGATCCGCTGTCCGCCATCGACCTCGGACGAGAGGCTCGACGAGTATCGGCCGACGTCGATGCGCTATTCATGTCTTACTTGCGCGACCCCGGTGACGGCCGCGACCGGTTGTTCGAAGCGATGCGGCACGCGGCGCTCGGCGGCGGCAAGCGTCTGCGGCCCTTGCTGACGGTCGCCGCGGCCCGGCTGTTCGGCATCGATGAGGAACGCGCGTTGCGTGCCGGGGCGGCGATAGAGGCGATTCATGTCTACTCGCTGATCCACGACGATTTGCCGTGCATGGACGACGACGATCTTCGCCGGGGCAAGCCGACGGTCCACAAGGCATTCAATGAAGCCACCGCCGTGCTTGCCGGCGATTGCTTCCATGACCTGGCGTTCGAAATACTGGCCGACGAGGCAACCCACGAGGATCCGTTCGTACGGGTCGAACTGGTCCTTGAAATGGCCCGCGCTTCGGGGCTGAACGGCATGGGCGGCGGGCAGATGCTTGACCTCGCAGCCGAAGGCATCGCGCTCGACATGGGCGCGATCGCCCGGCTTCAGCAGCTCAAGACCGGGGCATTGATCGAATATGCGGTCGAGGCGGCGTGCATCATGGCCAAGCTTCCGGCCGCGGCCCGGACGCCCTATCGTGGTTATGCCCATGACGTCGGCCTCGCCTTCCAGATCTGCGACGATCTGCTCGACGAGGACGGCGATGAGGCGGCGGCCGGCAAGCGACTGCAGAAAGATGCCGCGGCGGGAAAGGCGACGTTCGTATCGCTGCTCGGCCCCGACCGCGCGCGCCAGCAGGCGCAAATGCTGGTCGACCAGGCGATTCTTCACCTTTACGACCATGGGGCGGAGGCCGATCTGCTCCGGGCAATCGCCGGCTTCGTCTTGCAAAGGGACCGCTGATGGCTGGCAAGGAACGCGTCGGGGTTTATCCCGGGACTTTCGACCCAATGACCCTGGGCCATCTCGACATCATCCGGCGCGGTACGCACCTCGTCGACCGGCTGGTCATCGGGGTGACGACGAACCCATCGAAAACGCCGATGTTCAGCGTCGAGGAGCGGCTGGTGATGGTCCGTCGCGAAGTTGCCGATTTGCCAACCGTCAGCGTGGTCGACTTCGACTTGCTGCTGATGGACTTCGCCGAGCGCGAGGGGGCCAGCCTGATCCTGCGCGGACTGCGCGCCGTCGCCGACTTCGAATATGAGTATCAGATGGCGGGCATGAACCAGCAATTGAACGATCGGATCGAGACCGTTTTCCTGATGGCCGACGTGTCGCTTCAGCCGATCGCGTCGAAGCTGGTCAAGGAAATCGCCCGCTATGGCGGGAATATCGAGCGCTTCGTCACCCCGGCAGTCGCGGCCGACGTTGCCCGCCATCTCGGCCAGAGCGCGTCGGCCATCAAATAGGGCTGGAAACAGCAGCAGGCGTGCGATACGGCATCGGACCGTCCAGGGGTGGGAGTGTTTCGATGAGTAAAGCCTTGTTCGTGCTGCCCTTTCTGGCGCTCGGCTTGATCGCCGCGGCGAAGCCGGTGCCGGTCGCGCCGATCGTGTCGGTCGTCGCCCCGGCCGAAGTCGCCGCCGATCCCGCAAATCGCTGGACCCTGGAATTATCGAACGGTGGAAAAGTCGTCATCCTGTTGCGCCCCGACGTCGCGCCGCGAACGGTTTACCGGATCCAGCAGCTGACCAGCCAGCATTTCTATGACGGCCTGTTGTTTCACCGGGTCATCGCCGGCTTCATGGCTCAGGGCGGCGATCCGCTCGGCACCGGGCAGGGCGGGTCCAAGCTGCCCGACCTCAAGGCCGAGTTCAATGATTTGCCGCACGTCCGCGGGGTGGTGTCGATGGCCCGTTCCGACGCCGAGGACAGCGCCAACAGTCAGTTCTTCATCATGTTGTCACCGAATTTCGCCCTCGATCATCACTACAGCGCGTTCGGCCGGGTGCTCGACGGCATGGCGTCGGCGGACACGATCGCGCAGGGCGAGCCGCCCGCCAACCCGACCCGGATCGTCCGCGCAAGCATCGGCGCGCCGCTCCCCGCCGCGCCGCCCGCCGCCGCCGAGCTTCCCGCACAGTCCGTCGCACCGGCCGGAGCGGTCGAGGCGCCGCCGGCCGGCTGATGCGGGTCGACCGGTTTGATTTCGAGCTCCCCAACGATCGCATAGCGCTTCGGCCCGCGCGCCCCCGCGACTCCGCGCGGCTGCTTCTCATCGACGGCGAAGAAATCTTCGACCGAACCGTGCGGGACCTGCCGCAGCTCCTGCGCCCCGGCGACGTGCTGCTGTTCAACGATACGCGGGTGATCCCGGCCCAGCTCGAAGGGCGCCGCGGCGCGTCCGCGGACGGCCCGACAAGCAGGCCCGGGGCCAGCATTGGCGCCACCCTCCACAAGCGCGAGGGCCCGCGCAGCTGGTGGGCGTTCGTCCGCAATGCCAAGCGTGTCCACATTGGCGACGTCATCGAGTTCGGCGAGGGGGTTAGCGCGACCGCGGTCGAGCGTGACGATGCGGGCGCCGTCCTGCTCGTCTTCCACGGCGAGGAGCCGGTCGAGCTGCTGCTCGAACGCGCGGGTCGGATGCCGCTGCCGCCCTACATCGCCTCCAAGCGTCCAGCCGACGCCGCGGATGCCGAGGATTATCAGACGATGTTCGCGTGCGAGGCCGGGGCGGTCGCCGCGCCCACCGCCGCGCTGCATTTTACCGACCGGCTGATCGAGGCGCTCGACGCGGGCGGCGTGCTGCGCGAGACGCTGACACTCCACGTTGGGGCGGGCACCTTCCTGCCGGTCAAGGTGGAGGATACGGCGGCGCACCGGATGCACGCCGAGTGGGGCCGGATCGATGCCGCCGCCGCCGCCCGGCTCAACGCCGCCCGCGCCGCCGGCGGCCGGCTGATCGCCGTCGGCACGACCTCGCTCCGCCTGGTTGAAAGCGCGACGGACGAGCAGG
>JBDSMA010000229.1:0-19565 GCA_039916085.1 Sphingomicrobium sp. | reverse complement strand
TGACCCGTCCCCATCACCGCCTTCCCGCCACCCTGCCGCCAATGGAGGCGCAGACGGAAGCCGAGCTCCCGCTTGGGGAAGGATGGCAGTATGAACCCAAGTGGGACGGCTTCCGCTGCCTTGCGTTCGTACGCTCGGGCGAGGTCGAGCTGATGTCAAAGTCTGGCAAGCCGCTTGGCCGCTACTTCCCCGAAGTCGCGGCCGGCCTCACCGCGCTGCCCGATTGCGTTCTCGACGGGGAGTTGATCATCCCGACCGGGTCGTCGCTGTCGTTCGAAGCACTCCAGCTGCGTCTGCATCCAGCGGTAAGTCGTATCGCCCGACTGTCGAAGGAAACTCCAGCGCTG
Organism: Sphingomicrobium sp.; assembly: GCA_039916085.1. Classification (GTDB taxonomy): domain Bacteria; phylum Pseudomonadota; class Alphaproteobacteria; order Sphingomonadales; family Sphingomonadaceae; genus Sphingomicrobium. Next base: position 19,218 of record JBDSMA010000229.1, on the reverse strand, counting down.
CTGATGCTGTTCGACTGCCTCGAAGCGCCGGACACCGGGGCGTTGGCTCAACAATCGCTCGACGTTCGCCGAGCCGCGCTTGAGCGGCTGGTCGCAGCCCATCCCAATCCAGTTCTCCGCCTGTCGCCGTTCACTTTCGCCGGCAAGGCCGCCGCCGACTGGCTCAAGCGCGCTGGCGGGGCGCTCGACGGAGTCGTCGCCAAACACCGCGACGCGCCGTACCGGCCCGGCGAGCGGGCAATGGTCAAAGTCAAGCGCCTGCGCACTGCGGACTGCGTCGTCGGCGGCTTTCGCTACGCGAGCCGCGGCGGTGAGGTCGGCTCGCTTTTGCTCGGTCTTTATGACGAGGCGCAACTACTCCACCACGTCGGCTTCACCGCGGGCTTCGCGGCGCTCGACAAGGGCGAATTAACCCGGAATCTGGAATCGTTAGTCGAGGCGCCAGGCTTCACCGGCGACGCGCCAGGCGGGCCGAGCCGATGGGCCAACGCGCGCTCCGCCGAATGGCAGCCTGTCCGGCCCGAGCTGATCGCCGAGGTGCGTTACGATCATGTCACCGGGCGCCGCTTTCGCCATGGCACGGGCTTTCTCCGCTGGCGCCCCGACAAGACGCCGCGCCAATGCACGTTCGACCAATTGCAGCAGGAAGGACGCCCAGCGGTGGTGAAATTGGCGCTCAAGGCGGCGACGCGGTGACGCTCTGCTCATTTCTTCAATGCGCGCACCGCGGCCAGCGACTTGGCGACATGGTCCTTCCAGTCAAGGTCAGAGTGGACCATTACAATGTGTCCATCGCGAGCAATGACGTAGCTGGTGCGGTTGGTCATCGTACTTGTCCCGTGGGCCGACGCGAGGGCTACGTCATAGGCCTTGACCACCGCCTTGGTCGCCGTCGCCACCGGGAAATCACTTCGGCATGCCTCGGTTGAAAAGCGCTTGAGCAACGGTAAATCGTCGGCGCTCATCCCGATCACCTGGGCGCCCGCCTTGCGGAACTCCGGCATTGCCTCGCTGAAGGCATGGGCTTCGAGCGTGCAGCCCGAGGTAAATGCCTTGGGATAGAAATAAAGCACGACTGGGCCGTGCCGCAGTTGGTCGGCTAGATGAACCTTGAACGTCTTGCCGCCGAGTGCGCCGACGGCACGGAAGTCGGGCGCCAATGCTCCGGTGGGGAGCGCGGCGAAAGCCGGCATCGCGACAAGGGCGGCGATCATGGAAAGGGTGGACAAACGGCGCATGGGGCGACTCCTTTGCCGACCATGCTAAGCCCGAATGGAACAAGGCGCCATCGCGGTCTTGGCACTGGGAGCACCGCGGTTCGTTGGCCAAGTGAAGGGATCATGATGGTGAAGCGAGGTCGGGGATTGCTGGCGATCGCGCTGCTTGGCGCGCTGGCCGCGTGCGGTCCGGCTTCGCCCGCTGGTCCGTCGAACGATGGATCGGCCACCTCGCCTGCCTCTCCCCTCCGCTCTGCAGCATCCGGGAATATGGTCGTCGTCGGCAAGTGGGACCTGCGGAATGACGTCGAAGGCGCAATTCTGTCCTTCGCGGCTGCTGGGAACGCTCCGATGCTGCGTTTGCAATGCACCGCCGCCCAGCGGCTGCTGCTCGTCAATTTGTCGGGCGTGCCGCCGCTCGCCAGCGAGGAGCGCCTGTCGTTCGGCGGGGACGGCGAGGTTGTTGCACTCGTCGCCGATGCGCGCGGCAATGCGGCGCACCGTGGAGTCCGCGGATCGGGGGCACCCCCGGCGGCGCTGGAGGCGATGCTCCGCGCCGGCCCTGGCGCAAGCTATGGCGCGACAGCGATTGGCCCTTTGCCGCCAGTTCCCGCAGACGAAGCTCGGCGCTTCGCCGCGGCCTGTCAGGCGGTCTCCGCGCGCTCGGTTCCGCCGCCATCACCCTGCCGCGAGCAGGACGGCAAGACGATCGCCGAACCAGCCGTTCGCGCTACCGGTACCGAGCCGTTCTGGGGCGCTGACATCGACGGGCGCTGTGTGACTTATTCGACGCCCGAGAAGCCGGCCGGAGTCCGACTATGGACGCGCTTCAGTCGGTCGGGCGCCGGCGCCAGCTATACGGGATTTCTCGATGGGAAGTCGTTCCGGATGAATATTCGCCTCGAAGCCAATTGCTCGGATGGCATGTCGGACCGCCGCTACCCGCTGGCAGTGCGGCTGCGGATCGGCGGCGAAACACGACGAGGCTGCGCCGCGCCGCGCTAAAGGATCGAGCCGAGGATCCAGATCGCCGACATGGCGAGCACCACGAGCAGCAGGGAAAAGCCCAAAACGTAGCGAACGATGTGCGGCTTGACCGCGCCGCTTGCCTCGGTCTCGTTGAGATGGACCTCGTCACCTTGTCGTTCCATTGGCTGTCCCTTCGCGCCTTCGTCGGGGCGGCTCTAACTCGTTCGCGGGCTAACCGCCATACCGCCTGATGCCCGAAATGGTGGTGACAAATATTGGCGGGCAGGCACGCCGCGTCTAGCGGTCCGCGGCGAGCCAGCCGGTGAGAATGTAGAGCAAGATGGCGACCGGGCCGGCGATCAGCATGGCGACGATCAGGCCGAGGCGAACGATGAGGACATCGATGCCCAGCCAGTCGGCGAGGCCCGCGCCGACGCCCATGATCTTGGCGCTGCTGCGGTTGAGGACGAAACGACCGTTCATGGTTTTTCTCCGAAACTTGACGTTAGACGAGGGGGAGCGGGCCGACCGCGGCCGTGACGAACAACATCGCGGTGATGAAGGCGCCGGCAAGACTGATGGCAGCCTGTCGGGCGGGGGTGTAGGTGAGCAGCATAGCGAAGTTTCCCTGTTCAAATCGGCCCGTCAGTGGGCATGCCACTAACAATGCATTGAGCGTGCCAATTTGAAAAATTGCAATGAAAACAATAACGCTCCGCACATGGGCGCGGCGCTATTCGCTAATGTTTTGCAATAAGTTGGGAAATTTTACCAACTCCGCGGCGAGATCAGCCGCGGAGTGCGAGTTGCGGAAGCGCCCTCGGGGTGTTGATCCGCTGTGCCGCCGGCGCCGCGCCTGGGCGGCATTCAGCGAGCAGGCTGGGAAAATCAAAATCATTGTTGTTGCTCAGCGCGGCGGCGGTGCTGGCGGCGCACTGAGCGCGACTCTCGTAGCGGGTCGGCAGGGTGGCGACCGGAGTGCACGCGGCGGAGCCATCGGCGCAGCCAAGGATGGCAATGACGAAGAAACCCGCTCCCATGATATGCTCCGCTCAACCTACTGCTTGTTAAACGGCGCGAAAATTGCATTTGTTCCAAACGGTTCGTCGCATCCGTTGCCCTGAGCCGCCGGCCGCCTTACCTGTGCTGACGATGGATAGCGCCACCGCCCCGCCCGAAAAAACCAGGGGAAGCTTTGCCGTCCTGTGGCGATTTTTGCCGATGTTATGGCCGAAGGACGACATCGAGCTTCGCCTGCGCGTCGTCGCGGCGGTCGTGCTGGTGTTCGTCGGCAAGGGCATCTCGCTCGCCATGCCGTTCGCGTACAAGGCGGTGGTTGACGCGATGAGCGGGGACAAGGCGCTGTGGACCGCGGCCGTGATGCTCGTCTTCGCTTACGCCGGGGCGCGGTTCGGCGGGGTGCTCGCCGACAACCTCCGCAACGCCATCTTCGAGAAGGTCGGGCAAACGGCGGCGAGACGGTTGTCAGCGCGCGTGTTCCGCCACGTTCATGCGCTGAGCCTGCGCTTCCACCTTGAGCGGCGCACGGGCAGCCTGACCAAGGTTGTCGAGCGCGGCACCAAGAGCATCGACATGATGCTCTATTTCCTGCTGTTCAACATCGCCCCGACGGTGATCGAGCTGGCCGCGATCTGCATCATTTTCTTCATCAAGTTCGGCGGCGCGCTGGTTGCCGCGACATTGGTGATCGTCGCCATCTATATCAGCTTTACCCGCCTGGTGACCGACTGGCGGACCAAGCTCCAGCGCGAGATGAACGATGTCGATAACCAGGCGATCGGCCGCGCCGTCGACAGCCTGCTGAATTACGAGACGGTCAAATATTTCGGCGCGGAGGAACGCGAGGCGCGCCGCTACGACGAAGCCGTTGGCAGTTTCACTCGCGCCGCCGTCCGCAACGAGGTCAGCCTGGCGTGGCTCAACATCGGCCAGAGCCTGATCACCAACGTGATGATGGCCGGCGCCATGGCATTCACCGTCTGGGGCTGGTCGAAGGGCCGCTTCACGCCCGGCGACGTGGTGCTGGTCAACAGCCTGCTGATGCAGCTGTTCCGGCCATTGGACATGCTCGGCTGGGTCTATCGCTCGATCCGCCAGGGATTGATCGACATGGAGGCAATGTTCGATTTGACCGACACCCCGGCCGAAGTGATCGATATCCCCGGCGCCGCGCCACTGGTGGTCGGCGAAGGCCATGTCCGGTTCGAGGAATTGGCGTTCGGTTACGAGCCCGAACGGATCATCCTGAAGGGGGTGACGCTCGACGTGCCGGCCGGGACCAGCATGGCCGTTGTCGGGCCGTCGGGTGCGGGCAAATCGACGCTGGCCCGGCTGCTCTACCGCTTCTACGACCCGACGGCGGGGCGGATCACGATCGATGGGCAGGACATCGCCAAGGTGACGCAGGCGAGCCTCCGCGCCGCGATTGGCATCGTCCCGCAGGACACCGTGCTGTTCAACGAGAGTATCGGCTACAACATCGCCTACGGCCGGGAGGGCGCCGGGCAGGACGAAGTCGAGGCGGCCGCGCGCGGTGCCGCGATCGATCGGTTCATCGCCATGTTGCCGCAGGGTTATAAGTCCATGGTCGGCGAGCGCGGATTAAAATTGTCGGGCGGCGAGAAGCAGCGCGTGGCGATTGCCCGCACTTTATTGAAGGACCCGCCAATCCTGATCCTCGATGAGGCGACCAGCGCGCTCGACAGTCGCACCGAGGAGGCAATCCAGGCGACCTTGGACGGGGTGCAGCGCAACCGCACGACGATTGTCATCGCTCACCGCCTGTCGACCATCGTCGGCGCCGACCAGATCGTCGTGCTTGACGCTGGCCGGGTCGCCGAGCGCGGCACCCATGCTGAGTTGCTCGCCCGCCAGGGACTTTACGCCGAGCTGTGGCAGCGCCAGGCCGCCGAGCGCGAGCTCGAGGAAGCAGCCGAGTGAGTCTCGACAAACTGCTCCACCACCGCTTCGGCTTTTCCGAATTCCGCGGCATCCAGCAAAGCGTGGTCGAGCGGACGATCGCCGGTCAGCATGCCCTGGCGGTGATGCCGACTGGATCGGGCAAGTCGCTTTGCTACCAACTGGCCGCGTTGGCCCGGCCGGGCACCGGGATCGTTATTTCCCCCTTGATCGCACTGATGCACGATCAAATACGCAGCGCCGATGCGATCGGTATTCGCGCCGCCGCGCTGACCAGCGTCAGCGAAGACCCGCGCGCCATCCGCGACGCGCTGCGCGAGGGGCACCTCGACTTGCTCTATGTGGCGCCCGAGCGGGCTACGGGCGAGGGCTTCGCGCGATTGCTCGACGAAATCGAGATTGCCTTGTTCGCTATCGATGAGGCGCATTGCGTCAGCGAATGGGGCCACGATTTTCGTCCCGACTATCGCCTGCTCCGTCCGCTGCTCGACCAGCATCGCGAAGTGCCGCGGCTGGCGCTGACCGCGACCGCAGACAAGCGCACTCGGGCCGACATATTGATCCAGCTCGGCATTCCCGAGGACGGGCTGATGGTCGCCGGGTTCGATCGGCCCAACATCCGCTACCACGTCCGCCCGCGCGATGCGGTCGGCAGCCAGTTGAAGGCGCTTATGAAGGCCGAGGGCGGGCCCGGCATCGTCTATGCCACCAGCCGCGTCGCAACCGAGAAGCTCGCCGCCCAGCTGAGCAGCGCCGCCCGCCGCGCGTTGCCCTACCATGCCGGCCTGGACCCCGCCGTCCGCCAGCGCAACCAGGCCGCATTTGTCGCGTCCGAGGATATGGTGATGGCGGCGACGGTCGCGTTCGGAATGGGCATCGACAAGCCCGACGTGCGCTTCGTCGCCCACGCCGGCATCCCCAAGTCGATCGAGGCTTATTACCAGGAAACCGGCCGCGCCGGGCGCGACGGCGACCCGGCCGAGGCCTGGCTGTTCTGGGGTGCGGAGGATTTCGCGCGAGCGCGCCGCCGAATCGAAACGGAAATTGAGGAGAAACGCCGCCCGCAGGAACGGGAGCGACTGAACGCGCTCGCGGCGTTTGCCGAGGCCGCCACCTGCCGCCGCGCGATCCTGCTGCGCCATTTCGGCGAGGAACCGCCCGAGGCCTGTGGCAATTGCGACAATTGCCTTGAGCCACCAGCGACGATCGATGTCACCGAGGTCGCGCGGAAATTGTTGAGCGCGGCCTTCCGCACCGAAATGCGATTCGGTGTCGCCCATCTGGCGGCAGTGCTGGGCGGCGACGACAATGAGAAGGTTCGTCAGTTCGGCCACCACGGACTGTCAGTGTTCGGGATCATGGGTGCCGAAGAGCTGGCGCTGGTCCGGCCGGTGGCGCGCTCCCTGCTCGCCCGCGACGCGTTGCGCGCCGACGATTATGGCGGGTTGAGCTTCGGGCCCGGCGCCAAGGCCATCCTCAAGGGGGGCGAGCCAGTGGTGATCGCCGTCCCGCCGGCACGCACCCGCAAGGCGCGGCGCGGCGCTGCCGCCGATTTCCCGCACGACCCGCTGTTCGAGGCGTTGCGCGCCTGGCGGCGCGACCGGGCGAAGGAACAGGGCGTCCCGCCTTACGTCATCTTCCACGACGCGACTCTTCGGGAAGTTGCCGCGCGACGGCCGATGAGCGTCACGGCGCTTTCCGCAATCGACGGGATCGGCGATACCAAGCTCGAACGGCACGGCGAGTCGCTGCTTGCGGCGCTCGCACAGGCGATGGAGGACGAAGGTGCATCGGCAGCTTGACGACAAGACGCTGGTCAATGGCCAGATTTCGCCCGGGGACGTCGCCGAACTGAAGGCGCTGGGCGTGACGATGATCATCAATAACCGGCCCGACGGCGAAGACGCCGGCCAGCCGACCAGCGACGACATCGAGGCGGCGGCCAAGGCGGCGGGACTCGATTATCGCCACGTCCCGATCGTGCGCGGCATGGGGCCGAGCGATGTCGAGGCGATGCGCGAGGCGATGCACGCCGTCGGCAGCGGCAAGCTGTTCGCTTTCTGCCGCTCGGGCAATCGCTCGACGCTGGCGTGGGCAGTAGCCAAGAGCGAGGACGGCATGGCCCGCGAGGAATTGGAGCGCTACGTCGAGGGCGCCGGCTTCAACCTCGGCCCAGTCAATCATCTACTGCGAGATTAGCAGTCAGGTTGCCGTCCCGCCGACCGTCAGACCGTCGATCAGCAGCGTCGGCTGTCCGACCCCGGCGGGGACCGACTGGCCGGCCTTGCCGCACACGCCGATGCCTTCGTCGAGCGCCATGTCATTGCCGATGCCGATGACTTTCGTCAGTACCGTCGGACCGTCGCCGATCAGCGTCGCGCCTTTGATCGGGGCACCCAGCCGGCCACCCTCGATGCGATAGGCCTCGGTGCAGGAAAAGACGAACTTGCCGCTGGTAATATCGACCTGGCCGCCGCCAAAGCTTTTAGCGAAGATGCCGTGCTTGACCCGCGACAGCAGTTCGGCCGGATCGTCATTCCCCCCCATCATGAACGTATTGGTCATGCGGGGCATCGGCGCGTGGGCGAAACTTTCGCGGCGGCCATTGCCGGTTGGCTGCATCCCCATCAGCCGGGCGTTGAGCCGATCCTGGAGATAGCTTTTGAGAATGCCATCCTCAATCAGCACGGTGCGGCCGGTCGGCGTGCCCTCGTCGTCGATGCTGAGCGACCCGCGGCGGCCTTCGATCGCGCCTTCATCAACCACTGTCACGCCCGGCGCGGCGACGCGTTGGCCGATGCGCCCCGAAAAGGCCGAGGTGCCCTTGCGGTTGAAGTCGCCCTCAAGTCCGTGGCCGATTGCTTCGTGGAGCAGGATACCGGGCCAGCCGGGACCGAGGAGCACTTGCATTGTCCCGGCGGGAGCGGCGACCGATTCCAGATTGACCAGCGCCTGGGCAAGCGCCTCGTCGATCGCCCGGTTCCACGTCGCTGGATCGAACAACCGGTCATATAGATAGCGCCCGCCGATGCCGAAGCTGCCGGTTTCGCGGCGCTCGCCGGATTTGGCGACGATCGATATGCTGAGCCTTACGAGCGGCCGGACGTCGGTCGCGACAAAGCCGTCGGCGCGGACGATTTCGACCACGCTCCACGAGCCCGACAGCATGACGCTGACCTGAGCGACGCGTGGGTCGCGGTCGCGCGCCGCAGCGTCGATTTCTTGGCACAGAGCGACCTTGCGGGCGAACGGGATCGCCGCCAGCGGATCGTCGGCGCCGTACATCGAGCGGTTGGTGCGCGGCGGCGACGGGGCGAGCGCTCCCTTGGCCGGATCGAGCAGCATCAGTGTCTGCGCGGCCCGGTCAATCGCCGCCTCGCTGATTTCATTGGCATGGGCGAAGCCGGTGGTCTCACCGCTTACGCCCCTCAGCCCGAAGCCCGAATCGGTGTGATAGTCGGCGGTCTTCAGCCGACCGTCGTCGAAGCCGAACGATTCGGACACGCGGTACTGGAGATAAAGCTCGCCGTCGTCATGACGCGCGAGGTGACGCGCGGCAAGGCGCTGGGCGCCTTCGGGTTCAAGTCCGCCGCGGTAGAGGAAGCTGCGCGGGTCCGCGCTCACGATGAGCTATTGTCTTGCGCGGTTGAGTGCGGCGGGGCGCCACTGGCGGTTGGCAAGTCGGCCGGGCCGCCGGCGAGGACATAGCGGCGGTCGCAATAGCCGCAATCGACGTATCCATTGTCATCGATGTGCAGATAAACGCGCGGGTGGCCGAGCGCGGCGGACACCTCGCCCGAACCGTCGCAGGCGATCCTCAGCGTCTTGACGATCAGGGTCTCGGGCGGTGCAAGCATGGGGAGCGCCCTAACAAAGGCGCTCCCCCGCTTCAATCCATCATACGTCCGTTTGTCTGCGGATCGTCGCCGTCACGGGTAGGTGGCGGTAACGGTATAGGTATTCGAATAAGCGCCATCGACGGTGTTGACCGGAATGTTGACCGTACCGCCGATGAACACCTGGAATGCCTGAGCACTGTCGATAGTGTAGGCGTAAGTGTTGGGCGACACCGCTGTGGCATTGACGTTCAGCGCTACGGGCAGCGCGGCCGCCAGCGGGTTGCCGCCAAGGTAGAGCGCGCTCGGGAAGCTGGTCTGGACCGTCACGCCCATCCCGGCCGAACCGGCGCCAATCATTAGCCCGCGGGTCGGGACCGAAGTCGGGATCGGCTGGACGCCGATCGCGCTCATGAAGGTCGTTACCGTGGGGTCTGGATCGATCGTCACCGAGCCGGACGAGCCGGTTGGCAGCACGACGTCGCCGAAATTCAAATTGGTGTCGTTGATGAAATTGAGCGGCGACAGGATTACCGTCTTGCCCGTGCCGCCCGACGAATCGAGCGTGGGAGAAGGCGCGGCGAAAGCTGGCGTCGTCATGGCAATCGCGGCGAGCGCCGCAAAGGTATGAAATCTGGTCACAATGTCCTCCGAACTAGGTGACGTCTTTATCGGTTTCGGACTTTGCGAATCTGCTCAACATGTCTCCCCAATGCGAATTTAACCCTGTCTTGTGACCATGAGGGGTAGGTAAGCGACATGGGCGGGTCGGATTGACGCTCGGTGATCGCGGCTTGCCCGGCCCAGACGGTAAAGGCGGGAATAACCAGGCTTGCTGACGATCCGCCTTAGGCGCGGCGCGGCTTTCGCCCTGCATCCCGCCCGGCTATGCGCAAATAATGACCCACGAAGCCCCTGCCATCCGAATCGACTCGCTGTCGAAGACCTATGCCGCGGCTAGCAGCCTTGCGCTCGACGCGGTCAGTTTCGATGTCCCGCGCGGCCAGATCTTTGGTCTGCTCGGCCCCAACGGCGCGGGCAAGTCGACGCTGATCAATATCCTCGCCGGGCTGGTGGTGAAAACCGGCGGCAGCGCGAACGTGTGGGGGTTCGACATCGATCAGCACCCACGCAACGCCAAGCGGTCGATCGGCATCGTGCCGCAGGAAATCTTGTTCGACCCCTTCTTCACCCCGCGCGAGGCATTGGAGATTCAGGCCGGGCTGTACGGCGTACCTAAGGCCAAGCGAATCACGGACGCGCTGCTCGCGGCGGTTCGGCTGACCGACAAGGCCGACGCTTATGCCCGCACGTTGTCGGGGGGCATGAAGCGGCGGCTGCTGGTGGCCAAGGCGATGGTCCATTCGCCGCCAATTCTGGTACTCGACGAGCCGACTGCCGGCGTCGACATCGAGCTTCGCCAGCAATTGTGGGACTATGTTCGAACCCTGAACCGGCAAGGAGTGACGGTGGTGTTGACCACCCATTACCTCGAGGAAGCCGAGCAATTGTGTGACCGCATCGCGATCATCAACCATGGGCGGTTGATCGCCAACGAGCCGACGCGCGAACTAATCGCCAAGGCGCAGGACAAAGCGGTGGTGGTCGAGGTCGACCGCGACCTCGTCGCTACTCCCGAAAATCGCTGCTTTGACAAAATCGAGCAAACCGGGCCGCGGACGCTTGAGATCATTTACCGCAAGGATCGGGTCAACGCCGGTGAGGTGCTGGCGGCGCTGCAGAGCGATGGCTTGGGCATCATCGACGTATCGACCCGCGACCCCGATCTTGAGGATGTGTTCCTCAGCCTGACCCGGGAGAGCGCGGCGGTATGACCGCGCTGTGCTTCGATGTGCTGGTCGTCGGCTCTGGCGCCGCGGGGCTGACCGCGGCGCTGACGCTGGCCCCGACGCTCAAGGTCGGGGTGATCGCCAAGGGGCGCCTCAGCGAAGGCGCGACCGACTGGGCCCAGGGCGGCATCGCCGCAGTACTCGAGGAAGGCGACAGTTTCGACGCGCATGTCCGCGACACGATGATCGCCGGAGCCGGGCTCAACAACCTCAATGTGGTCGAGAAAGTCGTTGGCGAGGCGCCCGCGGCGATCGCCCGGCTGGCCGAACTCGGCGTGCCATTCAATATCGATGACGATGGAGAAGGCTGGCACCTGACCCGCGAGGGCGGACACAGCCATCGCCGCATCGTCCATGTCGCCGACGCCACCGGCCGGGCAATCCAGCAGGCGCTGGAGAAGGCGGCGCTGGCCCATCCCAACATCCACCTCATCCCCGACCGGGTGGCGATCGATCTGGCCACCGGCCGCCACGCCAGTGACTTCACCACCAGCGGCGCGGTCCACGGCCTCTACGCGATCAACCGTGCCACCGGGGCGGTCGAAACGCTGACCGCGCGGGCAACCGTGCTGGCGACCGGCGGTGCGGGCCGCGCCTACCTCTATTCGACCGCGCCGCGCGGCGCGACCGGGGACGGGATCGCGATGGCGTGGCGCGCGGGATGCCGCATCTCCAACATGGAATTCATGCAGTTCCACCCGACCTGCCTTTACAATCTGGAGGTCAAGAATTTCCTGGTCACCGAAGCGGTGCGCGGCGAGGGTGGCTACTTGAAGCATCCGACCACCGGCCGTCGCTTCATGCCCGACTATGACGAGCGCGCCGAGCTGGCGCCGCGCGACATCGTGGCGCGGGCGATCGACCAGGAGATCAAGCGCGACGGATTGGACTATGTCCACCTCGACATCAGCCACCGCGAACCGGACTTCGTAAAGGCCCACTTCCCCAACATCTACGACAGACTGATGGGCCTCGGGATCGACATCACGGCCCAGCCGATCCCGGTCGTCCCGGCGCAGCATTATACCTGCGGCGGGGTGCTGGTCGACATCGATGGGCGAACCGATGCGCCGGGGCTTTACGCCGCCGGTGAAGTTACCCAGTCGGGCCTCCACGGCGCCAACCGGCTGGCGTCGAACAGCCTGCTCGAATGCCTGGTGTTCGGCGAGGCGGCGGCGCGCCACATCGTCGCCCATTGGGATCAGCTACCTGCGCCACCGCCAATCCGCGCGTGGGACGAAAGCCGGGTGACCGACAGCGACGAGGAGGTCGTCATCCAGCAATGCTGGGGCGAGATCCGCCGCTTCATGTGGAATTTCGTCGGCATCGTCCGCACCACCAAGCGATTGGAGCGGGCCAAGCACCGCATCGACCTGTTGCGGCAGGAAGTAAGCGACTATTACCGCAACTTCCGCGTCACCCCCGACTTGATCGAACTGCGCAATCTGGTCGAGGTCGCCGACCTCATCATCCGCTCCGCGCTCAGCCGCCACGAAAGCCGCGGGCTGCATTTCACGCTCGATTACCCGGAAATGGCGGCCGAAGCGGTCGATACGGTGCTGGTGCCATAAGCGCCGAACCCGCTTAAGTTCACAAAAGTTATGGAGAGTGCGACCATTTTGCCTGCTCCCTCGCGGATGCCTTGGAAAGGAAGATTTCCGCGATAGATGGAAAGCGGACGTTCAACCCGCGATTGCCCGGACGGAAATGGTCGTGCATCAGCGCGCCGGTGTACGACGCCGTCAACCACTGGATTGCACACTATGGCGTGCTTGGCGTTTTCCTGGCGGCGGCGATCGAGGGTGAACTCGGCGTCGTCATCGGCGGCGCGATGGCGCGCATGGGCACGCTCAACCCGTTTTCCGTCGCACTGGCGGCATGGATCGCGGCGTTTCTCTCGGCGCAACTGTTTTTCTACGCCGGCCGTTCGCAGCGCGACAGCAAGTGGGTGCACAAGGTCACCGACAAGCGCGCGTTCGCGCTGGCGATCAAGTGGATCGACCGCCACCCGAGGCTGTTTTGCCTGTTCTACCGCTTCGTTTACGGCATGCGGATCGTCGGTCCGGTGGCGATCAGCCTGAGCCACATCAAGGCGCATACTTTTCTCGTCTTCAACGTCTTCACCGCGCTGGCGTGGGCGATCGTCGGCGTGTCGCTCGGCTGGCTGTTCGGGCATGAACTGGCAAATCTGGTTCGCGCCTGGTTCACGCCGCAGCGCTTCGCCATCGCCAGCGCGACGGCGGTCCTATTGTTAGTCGGGGTGATCGGCTGGCGCGCCAAACGCGCGGCACGGCAAAAGGCGGAGGCAAGAGCGCCGGAGGTCTGAGAGATGTTCGGATGGGGAGGCGGACAGTGGCGCCGGTGATGTCGAGCGCGCCGGAAAAGAAGTTCCAGCTGACTTTTTTGATCTAGTTCGGGTTCCCGACCTGCGTTTCTTTTAATGCGTCAGCCACGGCATTGGGATCCGCCGGAGTCGATAGTGCTTCGGCCTGGCGATCTTCCCTGTCGGATATATTCGGATCGTCGCGGCGCAGCTCCTCCAACAGAGAAATAATCTTGGCCGATTTTTGCTCAGTCAGGATCGCCAGTTCCAAAATCAGTTGCTCCCGCAAACCGGCGAGTTCGTCCTCCCTCCGCTGCGTGGTCAGAATCAAGATGGTCATGTAGAGGGCGCTCAAGGTGACCGCGCCTTGAAGCCAGTAGAAGGGCGGAGCGTCCAGCGGGCGCAGTCCCGAAGCGGCCAGGCCAAGGTTCAAGCCTATCCAGGACAGCACCAGCACTGTCAGAACGGCCGCGAAAGCAGGTCTGCCCGCCCCTTTCGTTAGACGTTCAACGAGGCGCTGAAGGGGAGAGGCTGCTGCTTCGTGGGCGGCGTGCAGGCGGCTAATCTCCTGAACAGTTTCTTCGACATGGGGAGGCAGGCCCGTCACACCCTCATCGGCTGGGTTTTGTTCAACGCTTTCCGTCACGGTCGCATTTCCTGCATTCCGCCATGATGCATAGTTCCACCGACAATAGCGAGAGCACGAACTGGCGGGCTGCTGGGGAATCGCTCGGGAGGCAAGCCGAGGTTCGGCACTGGGGGCATTGAACTAATCGCGATCAGTCAATTGTCTAATGCCCGCAATTGGCCGGATGCTGACACCGCATCACCTTATGCTAGCGCAGCTTCGACACCTTCAGCCCGTCCGCCTTTGCCCGCGCCTGGATCGATTCCTCGCTCCGGGTCATTGCCTTGGCGATGCCGCGGAGGCTCATGCCTTTCCCCGCGAGGCGGTGGAGTTTTTGGATTTCGTCGCTGGTCCACGGCTGGCGGTGGCGCTCGAATCTCTCAGCCATGTCAATCCCCTCCCAGCCCATTCCCGCAGAGGGAGAGGGCTTCTGGCGCGCTGGCGACCGCCCTGCTAATCGCCTTGGCAGCATGGCCGATCAACCCCACCTTTATCTCGTCGACGGCTCGAGCTACATCTTTCGGGCCTACCACCAGCTGCCGCCGCTGACCAACCGCCACGGGGTCAATGTCGGCGCGGTCTATGGCTATACGACGATGCTGTGGAAACTCGCGTCCAGCCTGGAGCAGGAGGACGGGCCGAGCCATATGGCGGTCATCCTGGATGCGGCCGGCAAGACTCATCGCGACGACATGTTCGACCAGTATAAGGCCAACCGTCCGCCGGCGCCCGAGGATCTGGTCCCGCAATTCCCGCTGATCCGGGTGGCCACCCGCGCGTTCTCGATCCCGTGCATCGAGGTCGAGGGGCTGGAAGCCGACGACATTATCGCCTGTTATTGCGCAGCGGCCAAGACAGCGGGGTGGAAGACCACGATCGTCAGCAGCGACAAGGATTTGATGCAGCTGGTCGAGGATGGCGTCGTCGACATGCTCGACACGATGAAGGACAAGCGCTTCACCCGCGCCGAAGTGATCGAGAAGTTCGGCGTCGGCCCTGACAGGCTTGGCGACGTGCTGGCCCTGATGGGCGACAAGGTCGACAATGTTCCCGGCATCCCCGGCATCGGGCCGAAGACCGCGAGCCAGCTGATCAACGAGTTTGGCGATCTTGACGCTGTGCTGGCCGGGGCGGGAAGCATCGCCAAGCCCAAATTGAAGCAATCGCTGATAGAACATGCCGACGCCGCGCGGCTGAGCCGCGAGTTGGTGCGCCTGGTGTGCGACGCGCCGTTGCCCGAGCCGCTCGGCAAGCTGCAGCTCAACGGCATCCCCAAGGAGCCGCTGCGCGCGTTCTTCGAGGATCAGGGGTGGAAGTCGCTGCTGACCCGGCTCGACGGAGGAGCAAGCGTTACTGCTCAGTCACTTAGCCGTGACGTCAAGCCGTCATCGTCGGCACCGGTGCCGTCGGGGGCGGGCCGCGGGGCGGTGGACAAGATTGCGATCGATCGCGGCTTGTACGAGACGGTGGCGAGCCTCGAAATGCTCGACAAATGGATCGCCGAAGCCCGGCACCAGGGGTTTGTCGCGGTCGACACCGAGACCGACTGCATTGACTGCGTCGTTGCCCGGCTGGCGGGGATCAGCCTGGCGATCGCGCCCAACCGCGCCTGCTACATCCCGGTCGGGCATTCGGGGGCGGACATGTTCAGCGATGCGCCGTCGCAGCTGGCCAAGGCGGACGTGCTGGCGCGGCTGAAGTCGCTGCTCGAGGACCCGGCCGTGCTCAAGATCGGCCATAATCTCAAATATGACTGGGTGATGTTCGCCAAGGAGGGAATCGCGCTGGCCCCTTACGACGACACGATGCTGATGAGCTTCGCGCTCGACGCGGGACTTGGCGGGCACGGCATGGACGAACTGGCCAAGCTCCACTTCGAACATGACGCCATCCCGTTCAAGGCGGTGTGCGGCGTCGGGCAAAAGCAGATCACGTTCGACAAGGTGCCATTGCCGCAAGCGACCGAATATGCCGCCGAGGACGCCGACATCACGCTGCGCCTGTGGCAACGGTTCAAGCCGCGCATGACCACCGAGCGCGCGGCACGGGTTTATGAGATGGTCGACCGGCCGCTGGTCGCGACAATCGGGGCGATGGAGCGGCGCGGGATCAAGGTTGATCGCGGCTATTTGAGCAAGCTGTCGGGGGATTTCGCCGAGGAAATCGCCAAGCTGGAGGCGCAAGTTCACGAAGCCGCGTGCGGGCCGTTCACCATCGGTAGCCCGCAGCAGCTGGGGCAGGTGTTGTTCGAGCGGCTGGGTTTGAAAGGGGGGCGCAAGGGCAAGAGCGGGGCCTATTCGACCGACGTCACCGAGCTCGAGCGGCTCGCCGGCGAAGGGGTCGAATGCGCACGCCTGGTGCTCGAATGGCGCCAGCTGACCAAGTTGAAGACCACCTACACCGACGCGTTGCAAGCGCAGATCAACCCCGAGACCAAGCGGGTGCATACCAATTACGGACTGGCGATGGCGCAAACCGGGCGGCTCTCCTCGACCGACCCGAATTTGCAGAACATCCCGATCCGCACCGAGATCGGGCGCAAGATTCGCGACGCCTTCGTCGCCGAGCCGGGTCATGTGCTGATGAGCGCCGACTATAGCCAAATAGAGTTGAGGCTGGCGGCGCACATGGCCGACGTGCCGCAGCTGAAGGAAGCGTTCGCCGCCGGGGCCGACATCCACAACATGACCGCCGAAGAATTGTTCGGGGAAGCCAGCCGCGACAACCGCAACAAGGCCAAGACGATCAATTTCGCCATCCTCTATGGCATCTCGAGCTGGGGCCTGGCCGGCCGGCTGGGCGTGTCGCGCGACGAGGGCAAGGCGATCATCGACCGTTATTTCGAGCGCTTCCCGGGTATTTCGGCCTATATCAGCGACACGCTCACCTTTGCCCGCGAGCATGGTTTCACCGAGACATTGTTCGGACGCAAAACCCATTTCCCCAACATAAGGTCGGCGCAGATGAATCTTCGCCAGGGGGCCGAGCGGGCGGCGATCAATGCGCCGATCCAGGGCACCAGCGCCGACCTCATCAAGCGGGCGATGAACCGCATGGATGGAGCGCTGGCAGAGGCGGGGCTTGAAGACGTGCGGATGCTCCTCCAAGTCCACGACGAGCTGGTGTTCGAAGTGCCCGTGGGGCGGCAGGAAGAGGCCGCGGCGGTCGTCCGCGCGGTGATGGGCAAGGCCGCCGAACCGGCCATGAGCCTCGACGTGCCGCTCGATGTCGAGGTCGGTTGGGGCGAGCATTGGGGCGCGGCGCATTGACCGACGTCCCACGGCCGACAGCCGACGCGCCCGACGCCGACCTTGCCGCGCTGGCGCGCGGCGGGCGGATCAACTTCTTCGGCTTCGTCTTGCGGCTGATCGCGCGGCTGCCGTTCCTGTTCATCGCCGGGCGCAGCTACGGCCCCGAAGCGCTCGGCCGCTTTGCCTACGCGGTGCTGGTGGTCGAGCTGGCCGCGCAACTGGCGACGATGGGCCTGAGGCGTGGCCTCGCCCAGCAACTGGCGCAGACCGACAAACCGCATGCCTGCGTTGTGTGGGACGCGCTGCTCGTCGCCGGACTCGGCTCAATCGTGATGATGAGCATCCTGGCAATCTTCCCCCAGGCGATGTTCCCGACGAGCGAAATCCACGGGCTTGAACGGGCGCTGCCGGTGACCATCATCGCGCTCGCCTGGTCCGACGTCAGTCTCGCCGCGCTGGCCTATCGCCATGACGTTGGCGCGACCGTCCGCGCCCGGGCGGTGGTCGAGCCGTGGACGATCAGCATCGCTGCGTGGGCGTGGTCGTACATCTCGCTGCGCGACGGACTTTTGATCGCCTACGTCCTGTCGATGGCCGGGGCGCTGATCGCCTCGCTGGTCCCGTTCGTGCGCAGCTATGGCATTCCCCACGGCTGGCGGCCCGACCCACGCGGGTTGTGGCGGATGGCGCGGCGCAACCTGCCGCTCGCCGCCGCCGATGCGGTCGAATGGGGCTCGCGCCGGGTCGACATCGCGGTGCTCGGCCTGATCATGTCACCGGCGTTCGTCGGCATTTATTACGTCGGCCAGCAGGTCGCCTCGCTGCCGGCAAAATTGAAGACCAGCTTCGAGCCGGTGCTCGGTCCGGTCATCGCCCGCAATATCGCGGACAAGGATTATGCCGCGGTCGCGCGGCAAGTGAAGCAGGTGGGCTTCTGGATCATTGCCGCTCAGGCCGGGATCGCACTGGCGTTGGCGATCCCCGGGCACGCGGTCATGGGGCTGGTCGGCAACAAGTTCACCGGCGGTACCGCGCTGCTCGCTTTTTTGTTGATCGCCGAAGTGGTCGCAGCAACCGCGGTCGTCAGCGAAGCTGCCCTGATCTATGTCGCGCGCCACCGCAACATGATCATCAGCCTGGTCATGCTAACCGTTCAGGCAGGTCTGAGTGCAGTTTTGATCCTCGCCATGCGCGGAGCCCACTGGCCGGGCAATTTCCAGGCGACCGGCCCGGCGATCGCGCTATTATTGTCGTTGGCCTTTGCGTCGATCGCCAAGTCGCGACTGCTCCGCCAGACGCTCGGTTTCCCGGTCAGCGGATGGCGCTGGGACATCCTGTGGGCGGCGGCGGCGGCAATCGTCGTCGGAATTCCGGTGCGGCTATTCCTGCCCGACTGGCTGCAGCTCGTCGCTGGCATCCCGCTGATCCTTGGGACGTTCTGTGCGGTGCTGTGGTTCAAGGGGTTTGGCCCCGAGGATCGACTATTGTTCCGCCTCAACAAGCATGAAGTGGCCGAACTGCAGCTACCCGACCCCGGAAGCGCCGCCGACGCACCGCGTTAATCTCGCCAGTCTGGACCAGCCGCGCACTCCAAAAATCAGTGCCGGAAATGCCGCATCCCCGTGAACAGCATCGCTAGCCCGGCGGCGTCGGCGGCGGCAACGACCTCGTCGTCACGGATCGAGCCGCCCGGCTGGATGACCGCCGTGGCCCCAGCCTCGACCGCCGCGAGCAGCCCGTCGGCGAACGGGAAAAAAGCGTCCGAGGCAACCGCCGAGCCGACCGAGCGCGGTTCGGGCCAGCCGTTGGTTTTGGCCGCCTCGACCGCCTTGGCGGCGGCGATCCGCGCGGAATCCCGCCGGTTCATCTGCCCCGCGCCAATGCCGACGGTGACGCCATTCTTGGCGTAGACAATGGCGTTCGATTTGACGTGCTTGGCGACAATCCAGGCGAAGCGGCAGTCGGCCAGCTCGCGGTCCGTCGGAGCGCGTTTGGTGACGAGCTTCAGCATGTCATCTGTCAGCATGCCAGTGTCGCGGTCCTGAACCAGCACGCCGCCGGCGATGACGGTCACGGTCTGGCCGCTGCGCGCCGGATCCGGCAAGTCGCCGGTAAGGAGCAAGCGGAGATTTTTCTTTTTCGCGAAGATGGCGCGGGCCGCCTCGTCCGCCGCGGGCGCGACGACGACTTCGGTAAAGATCGTG
>JBDSMA010000228.1:0-3703 GCA_039916085.1 Sphingomicrobium sp. | reverse complement strand
CCTCGTGCGCGAAGATTTCAACCACGGCGGCGTGGAGCTGGTTCTCGTCGCGCATCGGCGCGGTGCAGCCTTCGAGGTAGCTGACATAGCTGCCCTTTTCGGCGACGATCAGCGTGCGCTCGAACTGACCGGTGTTTTCGGCATTGATGCGGAAATAGGTCGACAATTCCATCGGGCAGCGGACGCCCTCGGGCACCAGCACAAACGTCCCGTCGCTGAACACCGCGGCGTTGAGGCAGGCGAAGACATTGTCGCGCTGCGGAACGACCGAGCCGAGGTACTTTTTGATAAGCTCGGGATATTCCTTGATCGCTTCGGAGATCGACAGGAAGATGACGCCGGCCGCCTTCAATTCCTCGCGAAAGGTGGTCGCGACCGAGACGCTGTCGAACACCGCGTCGACCGCGACCTTGCGCGCGCCTTCGACCCCCGCGAGCACCTTCTGCTCCTCGATCGGGATGCCGAG
Source organism: Sphingomicrobium sp. (assembly GCA_039916085.1). Taxonomy (GTDB): domain Bacteria; phylum Pseudomonadota; class Alphaproteobacteria; order Sphingomonadales; family Sphingomonadaceae; genus Sphingomicrobium. Next base: position 3,237 of record JBDSMA010000228.1, on the reverse strand, counting down.
CTTGGCATAGACGCGCAATATCTCGGGATCGACTTCGTCGAGGCTGCCGATCTTGGGCCGCGGTTTGGGCGCAGCGTAATAATAAGCGTCCTGATAATCGATTGCGGGGATATCGAGCTTGGCCCAGTCGACCTCCTCCATCGTCAGCCAGGCACGATAGGCCTTGAGCCGCCAGTCGAGCATCCACTCGGGTTCGCTCTTCTTGGCGGAAATGAAGCGGACAGTGTCTTCGTTGAGGCCCTTGGGCGCGAACTCCTGCTCGATGTCCGAGCTGAAGCCCCACTCATAGTCCTTGGCGATCGCCTCGCGCGCCTGACGGTTGGGGAGCGCCTCGTTCACTGAGCCAGTTCCTGCAGGCTGACCGCGCCCAGCGCGCCACGCACCTTGGCGCCGACGATTCCCATGTGCGGCTTGACCCGGCAATGCGCGTCAAGCGCGCAATCCGACGGGCCTTCCGAACCACTGCACTGGGTCATCGCGATCGGCCCTTCGACCGCCTCGACGATGTCGGCCAGGCTGATTGCAGTCACGGGCCGCGCGAGCGCATAGCCCCCGCCAGCGCCGCGCGTCCCGCTCAGCAGTCCGGCCGCGGCCAGGCGCTGCATCAATTTCTGCGCGGTCGGCAAGGGCACGCCCGTCTCGTCCGCGAGATCTGTCGCAGTGAGCCTGGCACCCGCATCGCGGCGGGCGGCGGCGGTCATCATCACGACCGCATAGTCGGCAAGGTGGGTCAGGCGCATGGTCTAATAGGAGCTTTCCAGTCGTATTTAGGCGCTTGGCGAGTTTTGCGCAACCGTCTAGGCGGAATCCCGTGTCGCTCTACCCGCTCCTCCGCCCGTTCGCCTTCGCACTTGATGCCGAGACTGCGCACCACGCAACGGTCGCCGCGCTGTCGTTCGCGCCGGTGCTTCCGCCGGCGGCGTTCGACCCGGCGCTGGGATGCACGGTTGCGGGGCTGCGCTTTCCCTCGCCGGTCGGGCTGGCGGCGGGGTTTGACAAGGACGCCGAGGTGCCCGACGCGATGCTCGGGCTGGGATTTGGGTTCGTCGAGGTCGGGACGCTGACCCCGTGTGCGCAAGCCGGCAATCCGAAGCCGCGATTGTTCCGGCTGAAAGAGGACCGCGCGGTGATCAACCGCATGGGGTTCAACAACCAGGGGCAGGATGCGGCGCTGGAGCGGCTGACGAAGCGGGCGCGGCACGGCGTCGTTGGAGTCAACATCGGCGCCAACAAGGACGCCGCCGACCGGATCGAGGATTATGTCATTGGGGTCAGGGCGATGAGCCCGGTGGCCGATTATCTGACGGTCAACATCAGCTCGCCCAATACGCCGGGGCTAAGGCAGTTGCAGGATGAGGGCGCGCTTCAGGCGTTGCTGGGGGCGGTAGCCGAAGCGCGCGAAGCCGCCGAAACAGCAAGCCCCCGGCCTCCTGTTTTCCTCAAGGTCGCGCCCGACCTTGGGGAAGGCGAGCCGGACCAGATCGTCCGGATTGCGATGCAGCACGGAATCGATGCGCTGATCGTCGCCAACACCACGTTGTCGCGGCCGGCGTTGCGGTCGAGGCATGGCGGTGAAGCGGGCGGTCTGTCGGGACGGCCGTTGAAACAGCTGGCGCTTGATCAGCTGCGTGCCTTCCGCGCCGCGAGCGGCGGCGCTTTGCCAATGATCGCGGTCGGTGGGATCGAAAATGTCGACGACGCCTGGGCGCGCATCCGCGCCGGGGCAAGCCTCGTTCAGCTATACTCCGCGCTGGTCTACGAAGGTCCGGGGCTGGCCAAGCGGATCGCCACGGGGATTGCCCAGCGGCTGAAGCAGGAAGGGTTCACCAACATGTCCGAGGCGATCGGTCCCTAGGGCTTTAAGGTCAATACCACGCCCTCGCGCCGCGGGTCGGTGCCGCCATCGATCCGGCCGTCGCGAATCATCACGCCCTGAATCCCCGAATCTTCGCCGATTCCGGGCTTCAAGTCGATGCCGCGAGCCCGCAGTCCAGAGAGCAGGCCGGGCGAGAATTTGGTCACTTCGCCGTTGAACGCGGCGCCGCGCGCGATGAGGTTGGGCAAGGCGATCGCTTGCTGCATCGGCAAATTCCAGTCGATCGCCCCGACCAGCGCTTTGGCGACATAAGCGATGATTGCATTGCCGCCGGCCGAGCCGAGCGCACCGGCGAAGCGGCCGTCGCTTGTCAGCAGGATGACCGGCGTCATCGACGAGCGCGGGCGCTTGCCCGGGGCGACTGCATTGGCGGACAATTTGCCGTCGGCATCGCGCGGTTGAAAAGCGAAATCGGTCAACTGGTTGTTGAGGAAGAAGCCGTCGACCATCCGCCCCGACCCGAAGATCGATTCGACGGTGGTGGTCATCGACACGACGTTGCCACCCGCATCGCGGACTATGACCTGCGACGTGCCAGCGGGCTCGTGGGTCGAGTCTTCGGCCGCGAGGGTTGCTCCAGCGGGGACGCCAGCGGCGGGTGGCGGGCCGGCGGTGGGCCCGATCAGCCGAGCGCGGGTGGCGACATAGCTTGTGCCGAGCAGGCCTTCGACCGGAACCGCGACGAACGCCGGATCGCCGACGTAGCGGTCGCGATCAGCGTACATCAGGCGGCTGGCCTCGGCGAACAGATACCAGGCCTGGGCGTCGCCGGGGCCGCGCGCGGCGATGTCGGTGCCCTCCAGCAATGCCATAAGCTGAAGCAGCCCGACCCCGCTGGCCGGGGGCGGCGGCGTGCAGATCAAATAGACGCGATAGGGGCGGCACAACGCCGCGCGCTTGACCGGACGATAGGCGGCGAGATCGGCCATCGTCATCGACCCGCCAAGCGGCGCGGCGCGGGTGCGCGCGATGATCCGCGCCGCGGTCGATCCGGCGTAAAGCGCGGACGCGCCCTGGGCGGCGAGGCGGCCCAAAAATTCTGCATAGGGCGGGTTGGCGAGGCGGTCGCCAGCCTGGAGCAGGCTGCCGTCGAGTCTGGAAAAATAGGCGCGGACATCGGGCGCGGTGGTTTCAGCGAAATCGCCGTGAATGAAGCGGGCCAGGCGCGGGCTGACGATGAAGCCGTCGGCGGCGGTCCGTCTGGCATCGCCGAACAGCGTTCGCCAAGCGAGCCTGCCATGCTCGTCATGTGCGAGGGCAAGGGCGCGGATCGCGCCGGGAACGCCGGTCGCGCGGCCGCTCAGCACCGCCGTGTCGAACGGCAGAGCCTGGCCGTCGGGCGCGAGGAACATCGCTTCGGT
>JBDSMA010000227.1:0-20415 GCA_039916085.1 Sphingomicrobium sp. | reverse complement strand
GAGGACGGGCGGTTGCTCGAGGCGAGCCCGATCGACCCCGCGCTGGGGTTTCGACGCCGTCACTCGGCGCCATCGCGATGGATCATCGTGCCGATCCCTTCGTCGGTGAACAATTCGATGAGGATAGCGTGCTCGGCTCGGCCATCGATCATGTGCGCGCTGCTGACGCCGCCTTCGACCGCTTCGGCGCAGGCGATGAGCTTGGGGATCATCCCGCCGCTCACCTTGCCGTCAGCGATCCGCCGCCTTGCTTCGGCAGCGGTCAGGCGCGGGATCAGGCTCGCCGGGTCGTCCGGGTTGTCGAGCAGCCCCGGCGCGCCGGTCAGATAGATCAGTTTCTCCGCCCCCATCGCCACCGCGATCGCCCGCGCCGCGTCGTCGGCGTTGACATTGTACGGCTGGCCCGACGTATCGGCGCCGACGGTCGACACGATCGGCACCAGCCCGTCGTCGAGCAAGGCATGGAGCAGGCCGGCCCGCACCTTGCCGACCTTGCCGACAAAACCGAGCGCGGGATCGACTTCGGTCACCTCGAGCAATCGCCCGTCTTCGCCGGCCACCCCGACCGCCACCGGCTCAAGCGCGTTGACCGCCCCGACCAGCTCGCGGTTGATCTTGCCGACCAGCACCATGCGGACGATGTCGAGCGTCTCGGCGTCGGTCACGCGCAGGCCGTCGATCCGCTCGATCGCCTTGCCCTGGCGGTTCATCTGCTCGTCGATCTGCGGGCCGCCGCCGTGGACCAGTACCGGGCGGATGCCGACCGAATGGAGCAGCAGCACGTCCTTGGCCAGGCTGCGCGCCCGCGCCGGGTCGGTCATCGGCAGTCCGCCGACCTTCAGCACCAGCACCTTGCCAGTGAAGCGGCGGATGTAGGGCAGCGCCTGGATCAGCAGGCTCGCAGTTTCGTTGGAGGTCATCATGAGGTCGCCGCATTCTCTTTGATGTAGCCGGGGCCAAGGTCGACCGACACCGCCCGGCCACTGCCGCTGCCGAGGCCAAGGTCGACGAGGATGTCGATCTCGCTCCCGCGCATGTGCGCCAGCACGGCTTCGCCATCGTGCGGAATTTCGACCCCCGCCTCGGCGACTTTGATCCCACCGTAGGACACCGCCGCGCGGTCGCTGTCGAACGCCACGCCGCACGATCCGGCCTCGGCCAGCAGCCGCCCCCAATACGCGTCGGCGCCGTACCAGCTGCACTTGATCAGTTGGTTCATCCCGATCGACCGCGCTACATGGCGCGCTTCGGCATCGAAGGCCGCGCCAGTTACCCGGATGACGACCAACTTGGTCATCCCCTCGGCGTCACGCGCCATCTGCAGCATCAATTCCTCACAGCATTGCCGCACCGCGTCCTCGAATGCATCGAGGTCGTCCGGCCGCCCGCGCTTGCCGCTGGCGAACAGCAACACCGTGTCGTTGGTCGAGGTCGCGCCGTCGGTCACCAGGCAGTTGAACGTCGCGTCGGTCGCGCGCGCCAGGATCGGCTGCAGCTCGGCCGGGGTCAGCGATGCGTCGCTCGTCAGGAAGGCCAGCATCGTCGCCATGTTCGGCGCCAGCATGCCGCACCCCTTGGCCATCCCGCCGATCGTGAAGCCGTTGCAGGTTACCACGCTTTCCTTGGGCCGCGTGTCGGTGGTGAGGATGCCCCTTGCCGCCTCGCCATGCCCGGCGCGCGACAGTTTTCCGACAAGCTTCGGCGTTGCGGCAAGGATCTTGTCGATCGGTAAGGGGATACCGATGAGGCCCGTCGAGCAGACCAGCATCTCGCCGGTCGGGCAGCCTATCCCCATGGCCGCCGCCGCGCACATCGCCTCGCTGTCGGCCCGGCCGGGCTTGCCCGTCCCGGCGTTGGCGTTGCCAGAATTGACCACGACGCCGGCCGCCATGCCGCTCGACGCGGTCAATCGCTCGAGGCTCGCCTCGACCGGCGGCGCGCGGAATTTGTTCTGGGTAAATACAGCGGCGGTCGGCACTGATTGGCCGTCGCTGGTCGCCAGCAAAGCGAAGTCGAGCCGCTTGCGCTTGACCCCGGCGTGGCAGCCAGCGGCGACGAACCCCTCGGCGGCGGTGACACTCATGGATAGATGCCGATGCTGCTGAGGCCGGCACCCTCGTCGAGGCCGAGCATCAAATTGGCGCACTGGATCATCTGCCCGGCGGCGCCCTTGCCGAGATTGTCGATCGCCGCCAGCGCGACGACGGTTTTAGTGCGCTCGTCGTATCGCGCGGACAGGAAAGCCGCGTTGGACCCGCTCGCCCACTTGGTCTCGGGCAATGCCTCGCCGACATGGACGAACCGCTCGCCCGCATAAGCCTCGCGCAGGATCGCCAGCGGATCGCAGGCCTTCGGGGCGGGGGCGTAGCAGGTGGCAAGAATGCCGCGGCTGGCGGCCATCAGATGCGGCGTGAACAGCACCTCAGCCCCGGTCATCATCTCGATTTCGGCGGTGTGGCGGTGGCGGGTCAGGCCGTAAGCGCGAAAGCTGCCCTCGACCGCGCAATAATGGGTTCCCGCCGACTTCGTGCGCCCGGCGCCACTAACCCCCGACGCGGCATCGACGATGATGCCTTTGGTCTCGATTGCCCCCGCCTCGACCAGCGGCCGAAGCGCCAGGCTCGCCGCGGTCGGATAACAGCCCGGCGCGGCAACCCAATCAGCGCCGCGAATGGCTTCGCGGTTGAACTCCGGCAGGCCATAGACGAACTGACCCAGCAGGTCGGGCCGGGCGTGGCCCTCGCCGTACCAGCGTTCATAGTCGGCGGCGGTTTCCAGCCGAAAATCGGCCCCGAGGTCGACTAGCTTGGCCCCGTTGCCGGTTAACGCGTCGGCGATCCGCTGGGTCTCGCCGTGCGGCAAGGCGGCAAGGATCAGTTCGCAGCCGTCGAGCGCGCCAGCGTCGAAGTGGGTGAATTCTATGTCAGCATAGGCCAGGGCGAGGTGCGGATGGACCGCCGCCACCGGCTGCCCGGCGTTGGACGCGGCGAACGCCACGCCAAGCTCGAGACCGGGATGGGCGTCGATCAGGCGGAGAAGCTCACCCCCGACATAGCCGGAAGCGCCAAGTACGGCAGCGCGAATCATGCAGACTCTATGCAGAATATTGTATATTTATGCAAGAAGCAGCTTGCGTGGCGCGATCGACCGCTTCCTCGACCGTCTCCGCCCGGGCCAGCGCGACCCCCATCCGCCGGTTGCACAGCGTCTTGGGCTTGCCGAACAGCCGGATCTCGACTGGCTTGCCCGCCGCGCCCAATGCCAGCGCGTCGGTCAGCCCGTCGAACGCGAAGGCTTCCGCTTCGCGGTCGGCGAGGATCACCGCCGACGCCGAGGGGCCGGCCAGCTCGATCGCCGGGATCGGCAGGCCGAGGATGGCACGCAGGTGAAGCTCGAACTCGTTCGGCGCCTGGCTGATCAGCGTCACCATCCCGGTATCGTGCGGCCGGGGCGACAGCTCGGAAAAGATCGCGCGGCCGCCGGCGATGAAGAATTCGACCCCGAATATGCCGTGCCCGCCGAGTGCGCCGACGACCTTTGCCGCCTGCTCCTGCGCCGACTCCAGCACTGCCGGATCGAGAACCGCTGGCTGCCAGCTTTCGCGATAGTCGCCGCTCTCCTGGCGATGCCCGATCGGGGCGCAGAACAGCACGCAGTCCTTCGTCGCCAGGGTCAGTAGCGTGATCTCGCTGTCGAAATCGATAAATTGCTCGACGATCACCCGCGGCCGGTCGCCGCGCATGTTGGCGACAGCATAATCCCACGCAGTACCGACCTCCGCGGCGGTTTTGGCGACGCTCTGCCCCTTGCCGCTCGACGACATCACCGGTTTGATCACGCACGGCAGCCCGGTCGCGTCCGCGGCGGCGATCGCCGCCTCGCGGCTCTCGGCGAAGACGTATCGCGACGTCGTCAGCCCCAGTTCCTTCGCCGCGAAATCGCGGATGCCGTCGCGGTTCATGGTCAGCTGGACCGCCTTGGCGCTCGGCGCGACCCGCCAGCCCTCGCTTTCCAGCGCGACCAGCGTGGCGGTATCGATCGCCTCGATTTCGGGGACGATGACGTCGGGCCGGTGCTTCTCGACCGCCGCCCGCAATGCCGCCCCGTCGAGCATCGAGAAAGTTTCGCGCGCGTCGCTCAGCTGCATCGCGGGGGCATTGTCGTAACGGTCGCAGGCGACGACCCGGCAGCCAAGGCGCTTGGCGGCGATGGCGAATTCGCGGCCGAGCTCGCCCGATCCGAGCAGTAGGAGGGTGGCGATATGCATCGCTTCGCTTACAAGAGCGGCAAAGGAGAGTGCAATGCGTAGCTTGATCCTCATCGCTTTGCTGGCCGGCGCCGCCGCGCCGGCACCGCCAAAGAAGCTCACCCCGACCGACATCATCGACGCCGCGCCGCCATCCGCCTGGCGCGAAATCCCCGCTGACGACCTGATGGTCATGATGCTGGATGGCGGCGGCAAGGTGGTGATCCAGCTCGCCCCGGCCTTCGCTCCGGTTCATGTCGAGAATATCCGGCGGATGGCCTCCGGCGGCTATTGGAAGGGCGCGGCGGTCTACCGGGTGCAAGACAATTATGTCGCGCAATGGGGCATCAACGAGGAGAAGCGGGCGCTTCCTGCAGGCGCGGTCGCCCTCCCGCCGCATGAATATTGGCGGAGCACGAAAGGTCTCGCGGTTACCCCCTTCCCCTACCGGGACAGCTATGCCCCCCGCACCGGCTTCGCGCTCGGCTGGCCGGTTGCGCTGCGCAACGACGGCACCGCCAACCTCACCCACTGCTACGGCTATGTCGGCGTCGCGCGGGATCTCGCGCCCGACACCGGCACGGGCGGCGAACTCTACGCTATCATTGGCCATGCTCCGCGCGGACTCGACCGCAACATTGCGGTGGTCGGACGGGTAATTTCGGGGATCGAGAATCTCAGCGCGCTGCCGCGGGGAGGGGAGACGATGGGCTTCTACAAGGCCGGCAGCGTAGCCAAGCCAATCGTCTCCGTGGCTATGGCTTCGTCGCTGCCGGCGGACCAGCGACCGCGCTTCAAATATCTTTCGGAAAGCAGCCCGGCCTTCGCCGCAGCGCTACGCTTGCGCGCCAATCGCAACGACGATTTCTTCAAGGTCCCGGCGGGCGGAATCGACCTGTGCGCCGCCGGAGTCCCGGTCCGTCCGATCAAATAGGAGTCGCGACCCGGCTCAGGCCGCCCACGGCTGGTTATACTGCTTCTGATTGCGGTGGCGGATCACGGCCGGCGAATTGTGAGAGCGCATGCTCGCCTCGGCCAGCGGCAATGCGGTGGAGCAAAAGGCGCATTCGGCCGACATCCGGCCAATCAGCCAATGGGTGCGGCCGCAGCCGGGGCAGTGATTGACCTCATGCTCGCGATACACGGCGTGATAGCCTCGGCCAGCGGGGTCGTGCGTCATGCGCAGGTCGCTGAGGGTCGGGACAGTCGGCATCGTCATTGTTCCTTTCGGATTGATTGAACGACCGAAACAGCGACTGGTTTCATAGACTTGGTTCGGACCCGCAATATTAGAGCGTGCGCAGTCCCGCCGCGGGACGGATGCGCAGAGCCGCTTGCGCCGCCAGCAACGCCGCCAGGCTGGCGATCAGCGCGGCGGCAAGCGGCATCGCCGCGACCTCGATCCAGCCGGGCCGGAACGGCAAGTCGAACAGCCAGCGACTGACCGCGAAGGCCATCACGATGCCCGCGCCCGCCGCTGCCAGCGCCGCCACTCCGGCGATCAAAGCGAACTCAATGCCCTGGACCACCGTCGCCTGACGCCGGGTCGCGCCAACCAACCGCAGCAGGACGATCTCGCGCTGCCGCGACGCCCGCGTCGCGACCACCGCCCCGGCCAGCACCACCACCCCCATCAGCAGCGCGAACCCCGCGCCGATCCTGACCGCGCCCTCGATCGCGCGGAGCAGGCGCTCGACCTGGGCGACGACTTCGGCGATGCGGATCGCGCTGGCCATTGGCAGCTCGGCAGACAGGCCGCGTTCGAACGCGTCGGTCGATCCGCCCGGCGGCGGCGACACGCTGGCCATCCAACCGAATGGCGCTTCGGCCAGCGTTGCGGGATCGAAGATGATGGCGAAGTTGAACCCCAGGCTGCGCCAGTCGATCTGCCGCAACGAAGCGATCCGCGCTTCGATCGGGCGCCCCAGGACAGCGATGGTCATCCGGTCGCCGACTTTGAGCCCGAGGGCCTTGGCCGCATCGACATCGATGCTGATCAGCGGCGGCCCGCGATACCCGGCCGGCCACCATTGACCGGCGACGATCCGATTGCCCGCCGGCAACTCCGCCGCAAAGGTCAGGCCACGGTCGCCGCGCAAAATCCATGCGCCGTCGGGGATCGCGCCCATGTCGACCACCCGGTGGCCGTTGATCGCCACTACCGGCCCACGCAGCGACGGCACCAGCCTGATGTCGGCGCCCGGTAGTGTCCGCCGTGCCAGCGCCTCAAGATCGCCACGCCGCTCCTTGGGAACGTCGAGGAGGAACAGCGCCGGCGCCCGCGTCTGGCTTTCGCTGTCGATCGAGGCGAGCAGGCTTGACGCGCTTGCCGCCAAAGCGACCAGCAGGCTGAGGCCAAGACCAAGCGACACGGCCAGGCGGACGGTGGCCGCGCCAGGCCGGTCGAGCGCCGCCACGCCTAGCCGCCACAGCGGCCCGCCCCGGTGCCGAGCGCGCGCGGCCCAACGCCGCAGCAACCAGCCGATTCCCGCGAACAGCAGCGCCAGCGCCACTAGTGCGCCAATGCCATAAACGGCCAGCCGGACATTGCTTGCGCTTGCCATCGCCAGTGCCAATGCCAGCGCCGCCGCCAGCCAGCTCGGCCAGCGCGCAACCTTCGCCGCCTCGTCCGAATCGCCACGCAGCAGCCGCGCAGGACGGGTCGCGACCGCCTCTGCCAGCGGGGTCCAGCTCGCCGCCACTGTCGCCAGCGCCCCGAATAAGGCGCTCAAGGCCAACGCGGCCCATTGCGGCGCCGGGTCGGGCGCGACCGGCAGCAAGTCCCCCGCCAGCCTGCCAACCAGCGCGGGTGCCGCCGCGCCCACCGCGAGGCCAACTATGATCGCCAGGCCGGCTATCAGCGCAACTTCGGTGCTCAGCATTGCCAGCATCGTCGACCGCGAGGCGCCGACCAATTTGTGGATCGCGACCCGCTCGCGCCGGGTCGCGGCGAAAGCGGCGGCAGCGCTGGCGATGCCCATCGCGCCGATCGCCAGCGCGGCGAGCGACAGCAATTGCAGCATGTCGCCCAGCCGGTCGACCATCCGGCGCGTGCCCGCTCCCGCTTCGTTCCGGCTGACCGAGCGCCAGCCAGCGTCGGCGAAGCGGCGCTGGAAGGCGGTCCCGGCCGCGTCGGGGTCGGTGCCGGCGGGCATGGCGATGCGATAGCTGGTGGTGGTCAGGCTGCCCGGCTGGACCAGCCCGCTCGCTGCCAGCCCGGCGGGGTCGACCAGCGCTATCGGCGCCAGCGCGAAGTTTCCGCCGCGCGGCATGGCGGCGATGAGGCCGCTGACCGTGAAGGTCTTGCCGCCAAGCCGGACCAGGCCGCCCACGGCCAGACCGAGGCGCTTTGCAAGCAGCGGATCGAGCGCAATTTCAACGCCGCGCGGACGCCTGCCGCCGGGTTCGAGTGAAAGGCTCCCGGCGGCCGGCCAGTCGTCGCCTGCAGCGCTCAGTTCGGCCAGCGCGCTCTCGCCGCTCGGCGTCACGATCATCGCCCGCAATGTCACCGCCTTTGATGCCCGCCCGAGCGCGGCGATCGCTGCTTGCTCATCGGGCGTCGCGTCATGCTGCGCCGCGACCAACATCAGGTCGCCACCCAGCAGGCCGCGCCCGTTGGCGGCAATGCCGCGGTCGATCGACGAGGATAGGCTGGTCACCGCCGCCAGTCCGGCGACTGCGATTGCCAGGCACAACCACATCAGTCCCAGCCCAGACCAGCCGCCGCGCAGGTCAGCGCGGGCCAGCCGCCACGCCAGACTCATCGGCTCATTCCGACAGGCGCCCGTCGGCCATGCGCGCGACACGGCCCGCGCGCGCGGCGATCACCGGGTCGTGCGTGATGACCAGCAGTCCGGCCCCGGCCGCGGCGGCGCGTTCGAACAGGAGGTCGATGACCCGCTGTCCGGTCGTGCTGTCGAGATTGCCGGTCGGCTCGTCCGCCAGCAGCAAAGCGGGGCGCGGCGCGGTGGCGCGGGCGATCGCTACCCGCTGCTGCTCGCCGCCCGACAAATTGGCCGGATAATGGGTCAGTCGGTGGCCCAGTCCGACCGCCTCGAGTTCGGCTCGCGCCCGCTCGCGCGCTTCGCTGGCGCCGGCCAGCTCCATCGGCAGCGCGACATTGTCGAGCGCGCTCATCGTCGGCAGCAAGTGAAACGCCTGGAGGACGATTCCCACCATTTTCCCGCGCAGCCGCGCCAGCGCGTCCTCGTTCATCGCGCCAAGGTCGTGGCCGGCAAGGAGCGCACGCCCGCCGCTGGCCCGCTCGATGCCCGCGGCTATGGCCATCAGCGAGCTCTTGCCCGACCCCGACGGACCAAGCACGGCCAGCGTCTCGCCCGCGCCGAGGCGAAGGGACACACCGCGCAAAATCTCGGTCCGCGCCGCGCTCCGCCCCCCGCCGAGCGACAGAGTGACATCGGTGAGATCGAGCAAGGGGGCGGCATCCATCGCCGTCACTTGGGGTCGTTGCCTCCGGGCCGCAATGGCGTCACAGCATGCGCGATGCGATTCCTGCTGATTCTTCCGCTCTCCCTCGCGCTCGCCGCCGCCGCGGCTCCGGCGCCGCGCCCGTTGATCCTCGCGTTCGGAGACAGCCTTACTGCCGGCCGCGGGCTCGATCCGGGACTCGGCTTCGCGCCGCAACTGCAGGCGACTCTCCGCCGGCAAGGGATTGCCGCGACGGTCGCCGACGGTGGCGTGTCAGGCGACACCAGCGCCGCCGGCCGAGCCCGGCTCGGCTGGACGCTCGACGGCCTGCCGCGCGCGCCCGATCTGGTGATCATCGAGCTTGGCGCCAACGACATGCTGCGCGGGCTCGACCCGGCGCTGACGATGACCAATTTGGAAGCGATTCTGGCCGAGCTCGACCGGCGCCACATCAAGGTGCTGCTGTCGGGGATGCGCGCCGCGCCCAATCTCGATCCCGATTATGCCAAGCGGTTCGAGGCGATCTATCCGGCCCTGGCGGCGCGCCACCATGCCGCGCTCGATCCGCTGTTCCTCGATCCAATCGCCGGTCAGCGGGCCTATTTTCAGGCCGACGGAATGCATCCGACGTTCGCCGGCGTGAAGCGGATTGTGATGAGGATGGCGGCGCCGGTTCGCGCCGCGCTCGGACTTTAGCCGGACTCGGACTCGTCGAGCGCGATGGGGTCGGCGAATTCGGCGCCCATCTTGTTGCCCGCGGTCCATTTGACCAGCGCGTTGGCGCGCTCGCGGTTGGGAAGCATCAGCCACACTCGGGTGCCCACCTCGAACACCCCTTCGGTCTCGGCCATGAAGCCGGTCGCGGAGATATTGAGCACCCGCGCTTCGACGCCTTCGCTGCCCAACTCGCGTACGCGCGCGTCGATTTCCACGGGCAAGCGGGTGGCGCGCCGGCGGTCGGACGGATCATCTCCAGCGATACGGGCCTTGATGGTCAAGAAATTCATCTCCACGGCCCCGCTACTCCAGCATGGCGGTGAAGTGAATACCGATCCGGCCATCACGGACCCAGCGCACATGCCCGGCGATTTCGCCCCGCTCGAGCAATTGCAGGCCCACTTCCTCGCCGATGTGCGGCACCTCGACGAACGACAGCATCGCCCCCGCGCGGGAGACGTTGATCAGCCGGACGACATGGCGCCGTCCGCGGAAATTGAGCACAGCGGTCTGCGAGCCGGCCTCGATCCGCTCGTCGGCGCGCTCGTCGAACATGCGCTTGACGGTGCGCGGGATCATGCCGCCGTCTAGGCTGAACTTGCCCGCCATCGTCGCCTCCGTACCAATTGCCGTCGCAAAAGGTCTAAATCCAATCATTTAAGGATTGGTTCGCGGCGAATGCATCTTGGCCGCGGCCGTTCATCCTGTGTAAGAACGTCGCGGGCCAAGGTCGGTCACGATTTTGCATGTTCGAGTGGGAAAGGCTGGTTACGACGATGCGGCTGGTGGGCGTTGGAAAATATCTGGTGGTGGCGCTGGCCTCGACGCTGGCACTGTCGGCGCAAGCCTCGGCTCAGCAAGCCGCCCCGTCGCGCGACCCGATGGCGCCGTTGCCCGACAAGGCCCAGCAGACCCAGCCTCGCCCGCCCCAACCCGGCCAGCCGCTGCCGGGCCAGCCCGCGCCCCTCGTCCCTTTTGTCGCGCCAGTCCTGCCGCCGCCGATATGGCAGGTTGGCGACGTTCAGGCGCTTATCGCTTATATCCAGACGGTCGGAAGCGAAGGACTGACGCCGTCCGATTACGACCCGGCCGGACTCACCGCTTTGCTCGCCAGCCGCGATCCGGTGGCCATTTCCAGCGCGGCCACAGACCGGTTCAACAAATTGTCTTCGGACCTCGCGCTGGGCCATGTGCGCGGCGACAATCGGATCGACTGGCACGTGGTCGACAATGACCTCGACGGCAACCGGCAGCGGATGCTGCTGGACGAAGCCCTCGCCCGGCATCAGGTGCCCGCGGCGCTGACCGGACTGCTGCCGACCCATCCGCAATATGGTGCACTTCGGGCCGCGCTGGCCCAGGCCGCGCCGGGCGACACCGCGACGATCAACCGCATTCGCCTCAACATGGATCGCTGGCGCTGGCTGCCGCGCGACCTCGGGCAGAAATATATCATCGTCAACGTGCCCTCGTTCCACGCCACGCTGGTCGAGAACGGGGTAACCCGCTGGAAACACCGCGCCATCGCCGGAGCGATAAAGACTCCGACGCCCAATTTGAGCGTGATGGCCACCGGCGTCATTCTCAATCCGTGGTGGGAGGTGCCGACAAGCATTTCAAAGGAAGTCGCGGGCAAGAACGGCTTCGTCGCGGTCAAGGGCAAGGACGGCAAGATCCAGCGCTGGCGTCAGCCGCCGGGCCCATCGAACGCGCTCGGCCAGATGAAGTTCGTGATGCAGAACAAATATAACATCTACCTCCACGACACCAACGCCCGCAGCCGCTTCAACAGCGAAGTGCGAGCGCTCAGCCACGGCTGCGTGCGGACCCAGGACGTCGTCGAATTGGGTACCCAGCTGCTAGGCGACGATGGCGGCGCCTGGGATACCGCCAAAGTACAGGAGACGCTTGCCAGCAAGAAGACGGTGCAGGCCAATTTCGTCAAGCCGGTGCCGGTCTATATCGTCTATTTCAGCGCCGCCGCTTTGCTTGACGGGTCGATCGTCAACTACACCGACCTCTACAAGCGCGACACCAAGGTCATCGCCGCTTTGCTCGACAGGGCTGGCAACTCGCCTGCGGCGGCAGCGGCGGATCTGGCCGCCAAGAAGCTCTGACGGGCAAGCGAAAAGACGCGCCGGCGAAGTTCCGCGGGCGCGCCCTGCTATCGTCGGCCAGATCGGTTCAGGCCAGCTTGTCGGCGTAAACCATGCGGCCGTCGCCAAGGCGGGTCATGACTTGCCACTGGCTGGAGCGGCCGAAGGCGAAGCAGCCCTCGCTGCGGCCCAGTTTGCCATGCTCGGCGATCATCTCGGACTCGGCATACCATGCGTTGTGGATGACGATCGCCCGGCTCTCGGCGTTGCTGTTCGACCAGTCGAGCCCTTTGACCTTCATCGACAGCCCATATTTGCCATCATAAGTCTCGGCCGTGGCATAGGTCCCGTTCGACGTAGCGTAGGATCCGAAGTCGTTGGAAAAGCGCTCGACGTAGCCCGAATGGTCGGGATCGGAGCCGCGGCCGTGGGCAACCAGAAAACTCTCGGCCCGGCCGGCCAACAGGTCGACAACGTGAAACCGCGGCGCGTTCGAACCAAGGGAAAAATCGACTACGCCGATGACGTCGCGGTGGCGAATGCCCCAACGATGCGAATCGAGCGCCGCCTTGGCCCGCGCGAGCAACGCGGGATTGACCCCGGCCACCATCTGCGGCGCGAACGGTTGCGGCGGCGTCACCGGGGCGAGCGGCGCGGACAGGTTTAGCAGCGAAACACCCGGGGCGGCACTAACCGCCGAGGAGAGCAGCAAGCCCCCCGCGCCCGCCGCGCCCAGCCGCAACATTTCCCTGCGATTCAACGACATCCATTCCCTCCCGGTGAAGCGAACCTTCTACCACCGCAAAGGTTAACTGCCGATAACCCAGCGCGGTTCGATCCTCCCGTCGTCGGCTTCAAGCAACGGTTCGTCGTAACTGCGGGATATTTCCCAATCTCTTGAAAAGGCTGGGGGCGGCTGCTAATGGGCCGCGACCGCCGTCGGGCCTTGCCTTGCGGCGAACAATAGTCTTTGCGCGGTGTTTCCTGGCTCGATTGCGGGCGGGTGACCGCTTTGGCCCGTCGGAAGCGGGCAGGAATTCAAGGGAGTTGGACGACTTTTATGCAGATCATCGTTCGCGACAATAATGTCGATCAAGCGCTGCGCGCGCTCAAGAAGAAGCTGCAGCGCGAAGGCGTCTATCGCGAGATGAAGCTGCGCCGCCATTATGAAAAGCCGTCGGAAAAGCGCGCTCGTGAACGGGCCGCCGCGATTCGCCGCGCCCGTAAGTTGGAGCGCAAGCGCATGGAGCGCGAGGGCACTGCCCGTTAATCCGCCCTTTCGCGCGCTAGGCCCCGCCCGATGACCGCCACCCAGGTTCCGCTCCGCCCGCTCGCCCGCGGCTCGCGCGCCAAACTGCTGCTGGCGCTGGCCGCGCTGGTAGTGATTGCTTTCTTCATGGCCCGCGTCGGGACCGCGCCGTTTCGCGGCGAGACCACGGCCAGCGGCATCGAGTTTCGCACGTTGAAGGCCGGTACCGGTCCGCTCATCCAGCGCGAAGATGCGGTGCTCATGGAATATGTCGGCACGTTCGATGACGGCAAAGCCTTCGACGCCTCGCAACAGCCGGTACCGATGGTGCCGATGGCGGTCATCCCCGGGTTCGCGGAAGCGATGATGAAGATGCAGAAGGGCGGCAGCTACAAGTTCCGCCTGCCGCCGGCGCTGGGCTATGGCGCTTCGCCGCCGCCCGGCATGCGGCCCAACGCGCCGCTCAATTTCGAAGTGACGGTGCGCGAAGTGGCGCCAGGCATGGGGCCCGCCATACTTCAGCAGCAGCAGCAGCAGCAGATGCAGCAGATGCAGGGCGCCGCGCCGCCTCGCTAAGCCTCTTCGGCGTCGCCCGAGTCCAACCGCTTGCTTAATTCCTCCAGGGTGACCTTGAAGGTGGCGATGATCGGGTCGGCCAGCAGCAGGCCCAAAATCCCGAACAACGCGCCGAAGATCAGCTGCGCCGCCAGCACCACCGCCGGCGCCAGGTCGACCGTCCGCCGGGCGATATATGGCACCACGACATAGCCGTCGAAATTCTGCACCGCGAAATAGACGATGATTGCCCACACGCCCTGGGCCGGCCCGGCGGAAAAGCCGACCGCGACCATCAACACGCCGGAAATGATCGCGCCAATGTTGGGCAGGAAGGCGAGCAGTCCGGTAATCAGGCCAAGTAGCGCCGCCATCGGCACCCCGCCCAGCATCAGCAGGACGAAGGTTACGACCCCTTCGAACGCCATGCCGACCAGCCGCCCGGCGAGCAGCCGGCGCAGCGTAAAGCCGATGCGGTTGGTGATCGCATAAAAGCGCCCGCGGTGCTTGACCGGCAGCATCCATGCAAGGCCGCGGTCATAAAGGTGCGGTTCCATCGCGATAAAGATGCCGATGACGATGATCATCAGCATCGACGTCACCGCCCCCAACGCGGAGCCGACCGCGCTGGTCAGCCGCCCGACACCGCCCATCACCTGCGCCTGCAAGCTGGCGGCGCTGCCCCCGGCGGGGATCAGCCCGAGTTCCGATGCCAGCGCCATCAGTTTGCCGGCCTGGACCGTGATCACCGTACGCAGCGCCTCGGCCTGCGCCGCCAGCGTCGTCCCGGCATAATAGAACACCCAGCCGATGAAGCCGAAGCCGGCCAGGGCGACGATCCCCAGCCGCCATCCGCGCGGGATTGGCAAATAGCGCCCGAGCAGCCGCGCGCCGCCGTCGAGGATAACCGAAAAGACCATGCCGCCGACGATCAGCATCAGCGGCTGGGCGAGCACGACGACGCCGACGATCAGCAGCGCCATGCCCAGCCATACCGCGGCCCGACGCAGCTCGATCGCCAGCCGCGGATCGTCGATTTCGGTCGGGCCGCGCAGTTCGACATGCGCCCGCTCGGGAGGGAGAGCGGCGGTCGCGCGCCGCCGTTTTGGAGTGGCGGGACTAAGCGGTCGGGCCATCGGCGTCAGGGGACCTGCCTGGCGCGCAGGCTGTCACCGGCGCGACCCGATCGGAAGGCGCGCAGCCAGCTTGCCGGGCTCAGCATCTGGGTCGTGCCGTCGAGGCTGAAGGTGATGAACTCGGCGCGTCCGCCGATATTCTCCCACGGCACCGGCCCGCCCAGCCCATTGTCGGGCGGCCCTAGTGCGAAGCGGCTGTCGGCGCTGCGATCGCGGTTGTCACCCATCAGAAACAGCCGCCCGGCCGGCACCTTGACCGGGCCGAATTCGTCACCCGGGCTGCGGCCAAGGTCGATGGTGTCGTAGCTGACCCCGTTGGGCAGCGTTTCGTGGACGATCGGCAGACTGCACACATCGCCCTTCGGGGTGGACACGAGTGCTCCGGGGAATTGATAGGGGCTGCACGGCGCGTTGGCATCGACCGGAATCTCCACCGGCGGGCGGATTTCGCTGGGCACTGGCCGGCCGTTTATAATCAATCGCCCACCATGCACTTCGATGGTGTCGCCGGGCAGGCCGATGACCCGCTTGATATAATCCTCATTCTGGCCCGGCGGCGTGACGATGACGATGTCGCCGCGCCCCGGCATGTGGCCCAGCACGCGGCCCTGCATGAACGGCAAAGTGACGCCCCACGAATCGGCCTCGCCGTGGACGATGCTGCGCACGATCGCGGCCGGATTGGGGATGGTCGGCGACACATAAGACCAGCCGAACGGATATTTGGACACCACCAGCCGGTCGCCCTTGAGCAGGATCGGCATCATCGATTCCGAGGGGATGTAGAAGGGCTTGGCAATGAAGCTGTGGAACGACAGCACCGCCAGCAAGACCAGGCTTAACCCCTTGATCTCGCGCCACAGCGCCGAGCCGTGGCTCTCCTTCACGGCCGGCGGCGCGGCCGCGGGTTCGCCGTCAACGATCGTGGATCCCTCGCCGCTGTCACTCAACTTGCTGCTCCATCTTGCGTAGCGTGAGGATGACGAACGCCTGGGCCCAGGGGTGGTCGTCGGTCATCGTCAAATGCACCTCGACCGCGTGGCCTTCCGGGGCCAGCGCGTCAAGCCGCACCCGGGCGCCGCCGGTCAGTTGCAGCGTCGGTGCGCCCGAGGAGGCGTTGACCACGCCAATGTCCTTCATGAACACCCCGCGCTTGAACCCGGTGCCGACCGCCTTGGAAAAGGCCTCCTTGGCCGCGAACCGCTTGGCCAGCGTCCCGGCCATCGTCAGCGGCCGTGACGCCGCCTTGGCCCGTTCGGTCGCGGTGAACACCCGGTTCAGGAACCGCTCGCCGAAGCGGTCGAGCGATTTCTGGATGCGCTCGATATTGCACAGGTCGGAGCCAATGCCGATGATCAAGTGATCCTCCCCGGACCGGGTAGCGGGACCGCCGCAAAGCGGTGGTGGAGGGGCGGTCGTGCGGGCCTCTGACCCCCCACCGTCAGCCCTCTGGGCTGCCGCCTCCCCCGGTCGGGGAGGATCATATTGCCTCCCCGATCAGCCTTCGCATCCGCGCGACGCTTGCCTCAAGTCCGGTGTAGATCGCTTCGCCGATCAGGAAATGACCGATGTTCAGCTCCGCGATCTGCGGGATGGCGGCGATGGCGGCGACATTGTCGAACGTGAGGCCATGGCCGGCGTGGGGTTCGATTCCGTTCCTGGCAGCCAAAGCGGCGGCATCGGTCAGGCGTCTTAGCTCCACGGACCGCTCCTCACCCTCGGCATGGGCATATTTGCCGGTATGGAACTCGACCACGGGCGCGCCGAGCCGCAACGCCGCCTCGACCTGCCGCTCATTGGGCTCGACGAACAGGCTGACGCGAATGCCGGCCCCGGCGAGCCGCTCGACGACCGGCTTGAGCAGATCGAACTGCCCGGCCGCGTCCAGCCCGCCTTCGGTCGTGCGCTCCTCGCGCCGTTCGGGGACAATACACGCCGCGTGGGGCCGGTGGGCGAGCGCGATGCCGAGCATCTCCTCGGTCGCCGCCATTTCCAGGTTCAGCGGCAAGGCGATTTCGGCCATCAGTCGGTCGATGTCGCCGTCGGTAATATGACGCCGATCCTCGCGCAAATGGGCGGTGATTCCGTCGGCCCCGGCGCGGGCGGCGGCTTCGGCGGCGCGGACCGGGTCGGGATGATCGCCGCCGCGCGCGTTGCGAATGGTCGCGACATGGTCGATGTTGACCCCGAGGCGCGGCGCGGCGCTCACGCCCCTGTCCGGCTCCCCGGCTTCACCGCCGGGACGGCGGCGAGCGACTCGGGCAAATCGTCGGCTTCATAGGTTGGCGCGTCAATCCGGATCAGCGGCACGAATGGCACGCCGAAATCGGCGCTCCCACCCGACCGGTCGACCAGGCAGGCGGCGGCGACGACGCTGCCGCCGGCCGCCGCGATTGCCGCGATCGCTTCCTTCGACGACAGGCCGGTGGTGACTACGTCCTCGACCATCAGCACGCGCGCCCCCGGCTCCAGCGCGAACCCGCGACGCAGCCCGAACACGCCGTCGGGCCGCTCGACGAACATCGCGGGCTTGCCCAGCGCGCGGCCCATTTCATGGCCGATGATGACCCCGCCCATCGCCGGCGACACTATGGCGTCGACCGTTTCGCGGAGGTCGGCGGGCAGCTTGTCGGCCAGCGCCCGCGCCAGCCGTTCGGCCCGGGCCCCGTCCATCAGCACCCGCGCGCATTGCAGATACTGGGGACTCCTGAGGCCCGACGACAGAATGAAATGCCCTTCGAGCAGTGCGTTCGCGGCGCGAAATTCATCAAGGATCTGCTCGTCGGTCATGGCGTCCTGCTCGTACGGTGCGACCCGCGAAATAGGGGGCGGCGCCGCGCCCGGCAACACCCGATGAAAATGGCATGATCGAGCGCTTGAGGGAGCCGAAGGTCCCGCCTATAAGGCCGCCGCAATTGGGGGTCACCAGACGGGGGCCCATGTCACGGCAATCCAAATCACCGGGGTGATGATGAAATTGATGCGATGGGCCTTCGCTCTGGCAGTGGCCGGGCTCCTTCCGGTGTTGGCCAGCGCCACCACCCCGGCGGCGGGGACGTCAGCCGCCACAACGCAGGCTGCCACAACGGCCGCTCCGGCGGTCCCCGCTGGTCCGGCCTTCCACTATGTCGCCCCGACCCCGGGCATCGGCGTCCCCGACGGCCGCGCCGGCCTCCAGGATCAAGTCACCGCCATCGGCCGCGAGGCGCAGTCGTTCCACAACAATTGGCTGCTGTTGATGTGCTTCGCGATCTCGGCGTTCGTGCTGGTGCTGCTGGCCTACGCCATGTTCCGCTTTCGCCGCGGCGCCAACCCGACGCCGTCGCGGACCAGCCACAATACGGTGATCGAAGTCGTCTGGACGGTCGTCCCGGTGTTCATCCTGGTGGCCATCGCCATTCCCTCGATCCGCCTGATCCGCGAGCAATACAGCCCGCCGCCGGCCGATGTGACGATCAAGGTCACCGGCAACCAGTGGTTTTGGACCTACAGCTACCCCGACAATGGCGGGTTCGAGATCGTCTCCAACCAATTGAAGGAAAAGGCGGACGTCAAGCCGGGCGACCGCTTTCGCACCGACGCCGACGGACCGCCGATGCTGGCGGTCGATGAGCGAATCGTCATTCCCGAAGGCAAAATCGTCAAGTTCATCATCACATCCGCGGATGTCATCCATAGTTTCGCTATCCCTGCCTTCTGGACCAAGCTGGACGCCAACCCCGGGCGCTTGAACGAGACCTGGGTCAAGGTCGATCGCCCGGGCGTCTACTTCGGCCAGTGCAGCGAATTGTGCGGCGCTCGTCACGGCTACATGCCGATCGCGGTCGAGGTTGTCCCGGTCGATCGCTTCAACGCCTGGCTGGCAAGCAAGGGCGGCACGCCCAAGGGAGCCAAGATGGTTCCGGCGGTTGCCCCGGCCGCCACGAGCGGCGCCACCCTGGCCGCTGCCCAGCCTGCCGCGCTCCAGCAGCCGGCGATCAATCAAGCCGCCACGGCCCAGAATTAAATCGAAGCGGAACGAGACAGAAACATGAGCACGATCCCTGCCAATGCACTTCCGCTGAAGGCCCATGACGACGCGGGCCACGCGCATCATGACGCCGACCATAAGCCGGGCTTTTTCGCCCGCTGGTTCATGTCGACCAACCACAAGGACATCGGCACGCTCTACTTGATCTTCGCGATCACCGCGGGGATCATCGGCGGCGGCATCTCGGGCATCATGCGGGCCGAGCTGATGCATCCCGGCATCCAGATTTTGAACCATGCCTGGCCGCTCGGCGCCGGCGTCGGCGCCGGCTTCGACGATGCACTCCATCACTGGAACGTGCTGATCACAGCGCACGGCCTGATCATGGTCTTCTTCATGGTCATGCCGGCGATGATCGGCGGCTTCGGCAACTGGTTTGTGCCGATCATGATCGGTGCGCCCGACATGGCCTTCCCGCGGATGAACAACATCTCGTTCTGGCTGCTCGTCCCGGCGTTCCTGCTGTTGCTCGGTTCGTCCTTCGTCACCGGCACCGCCAGCGGCGCGCTCGGCGCCGGTACCGGCTGGACTATATACGCCCCGCTGTCGACCTCGGGCTCACCCGGGCCGGCGGTTGATATGGCGATCTTTGCGCTCCACCTCGCGGGTGCCAGTTCGATCCTGGGGGCGATCAACTTTATCACCACCATCTTCAACATGCGCGCGCCGGGCATGACACTGCACAAGATGCCCTTGTTCGTGTGGTCGATTCTGGTCACCGCCTTCCTGCTGTTGCTCGCGTTGCCGGTGCTGGCCGGGGCGATCACAATGCTGCTGACCGACCGCAATTTCGGCACCAGTTTCTTCGATGCCAGCGGCGGAGGCGATCCGGTGCTTTACCAGCATCTGTTCTGGTTCTTCGGCCACCCCGAAGTCTACATCATGATCCTGCCCGGCTTCGGCATGGTCAGCCAGGTTATCGCCACCTTCAGTCGCAAGCCGGTGTTCGGCTATCTCGGCATGGCCTACGCCATGGTGGCGATTGGCGTCGTCGGCTTCGTCGTATGGGCGCATCACATGTTCACGATCGGCATGGACGTGAACACAAAGATGTATTTCACCGCCGCGACGATGATCATCGCGGTCCCTACCGGGGTCAAGATCTTCAGCTGGATCGCAACCATGTGGGGCGGCTCGATCAGCTTCGAAACGCCGATGCTGTGGGCGATCGGGTTCATCTTCCTGTTCACCGTTGGCGGCGTCACCGGGGTCGTGCTCGCCAACGGCGGGATCGATACTTACATGCAGGACACCTATTACGTCGTTGCTCACTTCCACTATGTGCTCAGCCTCGGCGCGGTGTTCAGCCTGTTCGCGGGATTCTATTACTGGTTCCCGAAAATGAGCGGCAAGATGTACAATGAGGCGCTCGGCAAAGCACACTTCTTCATCATGTTCGTCGGCGTCAACCTGATCTTCTTCCCACAGCATTTCCTTGGCCTTGACGGCATGCCGCGGCGCATCCCCGACTACACCCCGGCGTTCGAGAAATGGAACGTCGTTTCGACCTACGGCTATATGGTGATGTCGGTCGGCATGCTGATCTTCTTCGTCAACATCTTCTGGTCGCTGGCGGCGGGCAAAAAGGCCCCCGACAACCCCTGGGGCGAAGGCGCCACGACGCTCGAGTGGACTCTGTCCAGCCCACCTCCGTTCCATCAATTCGAGACCCTGCCAAAGATCGATTAGGGCTACGGTTCTCAATCAACCTGTTTCGGACCCTGGCCAAGGGCCTTGGCGACAAGGTCCGTATCGATAACGCCAAAGTCACCTGCTTGCGGGTCTCGCTCCCCTGTTTAATATTGCCGTTGCGCGCGGGTCTCCCGCGCCGTTCCCCGACTTGTCTGAGCGCAACGCTTGTCAGCGCGACCGCTTTGTCGCACTGACCGGGCCATGTTGAGCATGGATTTCATCAAGTCGAACCGCGCCGATGTCGAGCGGGCGATCCGCGACAAAGG
>JBDSMA010000226.1:0-3304 GCA_039916085.1 Sphingomicrobium sp. | reverse complement strand
TGGACAGGATGGGGATGGTGTTGCGCCGCTCAACCACCGACTGGACATGGCCCAGGCTCTTGAGAAGGGTCGCCCGTTCGATCGTCGCCTGCATTGCCTTGCCTTGCCCCTGTGTCGCGTGCTGCGGCTTCGTTATAGCGAGGCCAATCGAGCTTGCCAGAGGAAAGGAGCCAAGACTTTACTTGGCGGGCATCATCACCGCGTCGATCTGATGCACGACGCCGTTCGAGCGCTTGATGTCGGCCGAAATTATGGTCGCCTTTCCTCCGGCGGCATCGGTGAGCACGATCTTGTCGCCATCCTTGGTGGCGGTGAGGGTTCCGCCGCCCATGGTGGCGATCTCCGCCTTGCCACCGCCGCCGTCGATCGCCTTGCCGATGTCGGCGGCAAGCATCGTGCCCGGCAGGATATGGTAGCTGAGGATCCCGGTCAGCTTGGCGCGGGATTCGGGCTTCATCAGCGTATCGAGCACGCCCACAGGCAATTTGTCGAAAGCCGCGTTGGTCGGCACCAGCACGGTATAGGGACCCGGCCCGGCCAGCGTCGCGTCCAATCCCACAGCCTTGGCCGCAGCTTCGAACTTGGTCGCGCCATCCAGTCCGCTGGCGATAGTGTCAGTACCCGCCGCCTTGCCCGCGGCTTCAGTCGGGGTTGCGGCCTTATCCGCCGGCTTATTGCAAGCGCCGACCAAGAGCAGCGCGACCGCCGTGGCGGCGGCGAAATGGGGGCGTATCTTCACAATCTTCTCCCTAAGAATCCCCGCGACCCGAAGGCCGCGGGACACGGGCAATTTCTTAAACCAACGCGCTAATGACCGCCGTGATCAATCGAGTCGTCGGATCGGCGCGATAAATATAGCCATCATTGTAGCGATACATATTGGTGGCGTTGTCGGCATATTGATCGCGGTACTGGAGCGGGACATTGTACACGTCGTAGTTCTGCGGCATCCGCTGACCAACGCCGAGGTCGCCGGCGAGCAGGGCAACGATCGACTGCACCGCCTGCGTCTGCGGGTCGAGGCTGTAGATGGCGCCGTTGCCGTAGCGATAATCATATTGCCCGCCGTCGGGGTAATAAGACTGGTACTGGCTGGGGACGTTATAATAGTTGAAGTCGGTGGGATACATCTGGCCGACCGGATAATAGCTATAGTCCCGGTTGACGTACGGGATCAGCGCGCTGACCAGATTGTTCGAGCGGTCAACGCGGTAGATGTAGTTGTCGCCCATGCGATATTGGTAGCGCTGATCGTCGCGGTACCAATTGCTATAGGGACCCGATAGCAACGAGTCGGTGTAAGCCCTGGGCAGCGCGGCGCCGACCAACTTCTTGGCCTGGCCCGGAGGCAGGCAACCATTATGCTTGGCGGCGAGGCCCGGCGGGCACCCATCGACGAGGCCGAGTGAACGACCGTTGATGCCATAGCCCGGTTGATAGTCGTGGCGATCCCCCGCCGCGACATCGCGCGCTCGGACGATGTCGTTCATGCGGTTGCCCGTGTGACGAATATCCTGACGCGTCGCATAGCGGCCGTGGTCGGCATTGCGGCGCATCGCCATATTTGCATGATCGCCACGCATGGCGCGATCGCTACGCATGGCGCGGCCATTGTCGGCGCGCATCATGCGCATTTCGCGACGGCCGCCCTGAGCCTTCATCATTGCACCATCGCCATGATTTCCGCCGCGCTCGGCGGCCATGGCCTCGCCGCGTCCCTTACCGCCTTCACCGCGCGGGCCGGCCATCGACTTGCCGCCGCGATCTTGGCCGCCGTCTCCGCCGCCGGGACCATCGTGGCCGTTACCATGTCCGCCGGGGCCGGCAAGCGCCGTCGCGGAAATCGCCAGCGCGGCTACGCCGGCGGCGAGAATGAACTTGGTCATTGAAACTCTCCTTTGAACCGGCACCAACGGCCGAGCGAAAGGCTGGGTTCCCCTTTTCAGCCCCCATTAGTCTCCGCGACGACATCGCGCGACAGGCGTCGCGCGGCGAGCAGCATCAGCAATGCGGCGAGCGCATAAAGCGTCGTCGTGGCCATTGCCGAATAGCGCAATGCCTCCTGTCCGTAACGCGCGGTGAGCGCTTCGGAAATGGCACCGATGACAGTCGATCCGGCGCCCAGTCCGATCAGATTGTTGATAAACAGGAACATCGCCGCGGCGGTCGCGCGCATTTCCGGCGGAACCAATTTGGTCACCGCGGTGACGACTGGGCCGAGCCACATCAGCCCGAGCGCGCCGGGAATGAGAAACAACAGCGAAGCGGCAATCAGAGAATTGCTGGAAAACGCCAGCAGATAAGCCGGCAAGGTGATGGCGAACGCCACCGCCGGCACCAGCGCATAGCCACGCGGGTGGGCCGAACCGAGCCGGTCGCCGGCGACCCCGCCGAACCAGATTCCGGTGCATCCGCCGACGAGCAGTACAGCGGCGAAGATCAGCGACCGATCGACCAAGCCGAGGCCATAACTTCGTTCGAGGAAACTGGGGATCCAGAAGGCAAGGCCATAAGACACCAGGCTGGCGGTCCCCGCGCCAAAGCCGAGCAGCCAGAACGACGGCTTTGAGGCGACATGCCGAAAGACAGTGCCGAACGACGGGGCGGCCATGCGCACCGCTTCCCCTGTGCGGCCGTGGCCCGGGTCGCGCACGGCCCATTTGAACACCGGCGCGAACAGGATGCCGATGACGCCGATAGCGAGAAAGGCAAAGCGCCAGTCGACGCTGGCCGCGACGAGCCCGCCGAACAGCACGCCAAACGCGCTGCCAAGCGGGATGCCGAGCGAGAAGAGTGCCAGCGCCCGCGCCCGTTGGGTTGGCGGGTAAAGGTCGCTGATCAGCGAATAGGCCGGTGCAACGCCCGCCGCTTCGCCGATGCCGACGCTCATCCGTGCCGCGAACAATTGCCAGAAGTTCGTCGCCAGACCGCACACCGCAGTCGCCGCGCTCCACAGGGCAAGGCCAATGGCGACGATCCAGCTGCGGTCGCGGCGGTCGGCGAGCATGGCGAGCGGGATAGCCAGCGCGGTGTAGAACAAGGCGAAGGCGGTGCCGCCCATCCAGCCCAATTGAGTGTCGGTCAAATGGAGGTCGGCCTTGATCGGCCCGGCGAGGATGCCGATGATCTGCCGGTCGACGAAATTGAGCGTGTACGCCAGCACCAGCATCGTCATGATCAGCGGCCGGTTTAGTGGGGCAGCGGAGGTGGGGTGAGATCTCATACGGGCTCCATGCCTGGCTATGTGAGGACTTGGTAACTCTAGCCGAGCGCCCGGGCAATCCGGGCGAAAGCCGCCACGTCT
>JBDSMA010000225.1:0-4162 GCA_039916085.1 Sphingomicrobium sp. | reverse complement strand
TACCGACTGGGAAGCGCATTTCGCGCGGTTCGAACCGCTCACCGGCAACCTCGATCAGCCGCTCGCGCTGCGCTATCACGGCCACCAGTTCCGCCATTACAATTCCGAGCTGGGCGACGGTCGCGGATTTCTATTCGCCCAACTCCGCGACGACCAGGATCGCCTGCTCGACCTTGGCACCAAGGGCAGCGGCCGGACACCGTGGAGCCGGAGCGGCGACGGGCGGCTGACGCTCAAAGGCGGGGTGCGCGAGGTGCTGGCGACCGAAATGCTCGAAGCGCTCGGCGTCAACACGTCGAAGAGCTTTGCGTTGTTCGAAACCGGCGAAGCGCTGGAGCGCGGCGACGAACCCTCCCCTACTCGCTCGGCGGTGCTGACGCGGCTGAGTCATGGTCACATCCGCATCGGCACGTTCCAGCGTCTGGCCTTTTTCCAGGACGCCGAGGGAATCGCCCGGCTGACGACGTATTGCCTTGAGCATCTCTACGGCGAACCGGCCGACGCCGGCCCGGAGCGCCTGTTCGACCTCGCCTGCCGCGCCACCGCCTCTCTTGCCGCTTCCTACATCGCCGCCGGGTTCGTCCATGGCGTGCTCAACAGCGACAATATCAACGTGACGGGCGAAAGCTTCGACTATGGCCCGTGGCGATTCGCGCCCGAATGGGACGAAGGCTTCACCGCGGCCTATTTCGACGAGGGCGGGCTTTACGCTTTCGGCCGCCAGCCCGAAGCGATCCAGTGGGACCTCGCGCAACTTGCCGGCTGCATGGCCTTGGCGGGCGAGACCGAGGCGCTCTCCGCGACCCTCGCCGAATGGCCCGGGCGGTTCGAGACAGCCCTCGTCGAGCGGCTGCTGATGCGGCTCGGCGTGGAACGGGCGAGTGCCGCGGAGGATCGTACCCTGACGTCGGCGCTGCTCACCGCGTTGCGCAGCCGTCGCGCCGGGATCGACCGCTTGTTCTTCGATTGGCGCGGCGGCCGAATTCCGACGGGGGATGCCTATGCCAATCCCACTTTCGATGCGTTGCGGGAAGCGCTCGCCGGGCGCCACCGCCCGCAACCGCATCCCTATTGGAGCGATCCCGCGCCATGCAGCCTGCGGATTGAGGAGGTTGAAGCGATCTGGCTGGCAATCGCGGAGCGGGACGACTGGTCGCCGTTCAATGCCAAGATTGCCGCGATCCGGCGCTTCGGCGAGGCGATGGCGGCTTGACCGATTCGTGGCGCCGTGGGAACGCCGCGGCGTGCTGGAGTGACAATGGCGGACATGATTGTTTCGACCGAGCCGGCAACCGGCGCGGAAATCTGGACCGGGGAAATCGGCGACGCGGCGGCCGAAGTGGCAGCGGCGCGCGAGGCGTGGCCCGACTGGGCGGCGCATTCCATCTCCTTCCGGATGGAGACGCTGCGCCGCTTCGCCAACGTCGTTCGGGCCCGCGAGCAGGATTTCGCCGACCTCATCGCGCGCGAGACCGGCAAGCCGTTCTGGGAAGCCAGAACCGAAGTCGCGGCGGTGATCAACAAGGTCGAAATCTCGATCAACGCCTACGGCGAGCGGACCCCGATGCGGCGGCTCGAGGCGGCGATCGGCAACAAGGTCGCGGTGCGCCACAAACCGCACGGCGTGCTGGCCGTGCTCGGCCCCTATAATTTCCCGGCACACCTTCCCAATGGCCACATCGTCCCCGCACTGATTGCCGGCAATGCGGTGGTGTTCAAGCCATCGGAGAAAACACCCGCCACCGGCGCGATGCTGGTCGATTGCCTGCATGAAGCGGGCGTGCCCAAAGGCATCCTGCGGCTATTGATTGGCGGGCCCGCCGAAGGCCGCGCTTTGGCTGGGGAGGCGGGGATCGACGGGCTGCTGTTCACCGGATCGGTCCGCGCCGGTCAGGCGCTCCACCGCCAGTTCGCCGACATGCCGCAAAAGATGCTGGCCCTCGAACTGGGCGGCAACAACCCGATCGTGGTGTGGGACCCGAGCGACCTTTCGGCGGCGGCCAGCATCATTGTCCAGTCGGCTTTCCTCTCGGCCGGCCAGCGCTGCACCGCGGCGCGGCGGTTGATCGTCGAAGACGGTGCCCACGAGCCGCTGATCGGTGAAATCGTTAAGCTGATCGACCGGATCATCGTCGACCATCCGCACGCCGATCCGCAGCCATTCATGGGGCCGGTGATCGACAGCGCCGCGGCGGACTTCCTCCAGGAGCAGTTCGTCGGGCTGATGATGAAGGGCGGAATCCCGATCCGTCGGCTTGACCGGCCGCACGAGGATCGACCTTATCTGACTCCCGCGCTGATCGACATGACCAACGCCAAGGAACGGCCCGACGAGGAAGTGTTCGGCCCGGTGCTGCAACTGGTCAGGGTCAAGGATTTCGACGACGCCATCGATGAGGCCAACCGCACCCGCTTCGGCCTCGCCGCCAGCCTCATCTCCAAAGACCCGGTGCTGTATGACAAATATTGGGCGAGCGCCCGGGCCGGGGTGATCAACTGGAACAAGCCGACCAACGGCGCCCCGTCGAGCGCGCCATTCGGCGGCATCGGCTTAAGCGGCAACCACCGCCCAAGCGCCTTCTACGCCGCCGATTATTGCGCCTACCCAGTGACGTCGAGCGAAGCCGAGGTCGCGCGCGCGCAGATCACCGAGGGGCTGCGCCCCGCTTACGTCCCCGTCAGCGATTAGCGGGCGCGGCTAGCTGCGAATTTCGGGTAGATAATCATCGTCGACCGGGTCACTGAACTTCGTGATGCGCGCATTAAACAAGGCGCGCACGATACCCGTGGCGCCATGGCGTTGTTTCGCGACAATGATATCTACTTTCCCTTTTACTTCATCGAATTCAGACTTCCACTTTTCGTATTTCTGTGCCTTTTCATTGTTAGCCGTCACGTCGTCTGGTGACGGCATATCAATCTCACGCGATCCGACATAATAATCGTCTCGATACACAAACATCACGATATCTGCGTCCTGCTCAATCGAGCCGGACTCGCGAAGATCGGAGAGTTGGGGACGCTTATCTTCTCGTTGCTCAACCGCGCGACTGAGTTGAGAAAGCGCCAGGACGGGAACGTGAAGTTCCTTAGCCAGTTGCTTCAGGCCTCGACTAATCTCCGAAATTTCCTGGACTCGGTTTTCGTTAGACCCCGGCTTGGCGGATCCGTGCAACAGCTGCAGATAATCGACAACGATCATGCCAATGCCTTTTTGGCGTTTTAGCCGCCGCGCGCGAGCTCGTAACGCGGCAATCGTGAGGGCTGCGGTGTCATCGATATACAATGGCAGGGAGTTCAGTTCCGCAGCTGCTGATGCAAAGGCGGCAAACTCATGGCGAGCAATTTTTCCTGACCTGATTTGTTCGCCTGAAATGCCCGACTCTTCTGCTAAAACTCGCGTAGCCAACTGATCCGCAGACATTTCCAAACTGAAGAAGGCCACTGCCGCGCCGGCCGACCGCTCCGGAGCAATGCCGTCCGCAGAATCCTGCAGGTAGCGCCGCGCGGCACTTACGGCGATATTTGTCGCCAACGACGTTTTTCCCATGCCCGGGCGACCAGCAAGAATGGTCAAGTCCGACCGATGAAGGCCGCCAAGTTTGGCGTTCAGTCCTAAAAGGCCTGTCGTGATGCCGGACAAACCTCCGCCGCTATTCAAAGCGGCTTCCGCGACTCTCAGGGCCTCTTTCGCTGCCTCGCCGAAACTCTTGACCTTGCTTTCGTTGGCGCCTTCCTCGGCGACCCGGTACAGTTCGCTCTCGGCACGCTCGATCTGAGCCAGCGGGGCGACGTCCTCCGACGTGTCGAGGGCGCCTTCAACGAGGTCGCGGCCGACCCCGACCAAAGCGCGGAGCAAGGCGAGGTCGTAAATCTGGGCGGCAAAATCGCGCGCGCCGATGACCGCCGCGCCGGAGCCGGTCAGCTTGCCGAGATAGGCCGGCCCGCCGACTTCCTTCATCGGCTCGTCGGCGTCGAACAAAGGCTTCAGCGTGACCGGGTTGGCGACCATATTCTTGTCGGTCAGGCGGAGGATCGCCTCATAGATACGGCCGTGGAGCGGCTCGAAGAAATGGTGTGGTTTCAGCCGGATCTGGACGTCCTCGACCAGGCGGTTGTCGATCATCAGGGCGCCAAGCAGCGCCGCCTCCGCCTCGACGTT
>JBDSMA010000224.1:0-3253 GCA_039916085.1 Sphingomicrobium sp. | reverse complement strand
GCGTGACCGTCGATTATGCCGCGCTGTCATGGGACGACCCGGCGGTTTATGCGCTGCTTCAGCGCGGCGATACGGTCGGCGTGTTCCAGCTTGAATCCGAGGGCATGCGGCGTACGCTCGCCGGGGTTCGCCCGACGGGATTCGGCGACATCATCGCCCTCGTGTCGCTCTACCGGCCCGGACCGATGGACAATATTCCGCTATTCGGCGACCGCAAGAACGGCCGCGTTGCGCTCGCATACCCGCACCCGATGCTCGAACCGGTGCTCAAGGAAACCTACGGCATCTTCGTCTATCAGGAACAGGTGATGCAGGCCGCACAGGTGTTGGCCGGCTATAGCCTCGGTGAGGCCGATCTGCTGCGCCGCGCGATGGGCAAGAAGATCCAGAGCGAAATGAACGCCCAGCGCGCCCGCTTCATCGACGGCGCGGCGGCCAACGCCATCACCCAGTCAAAGGCCAATGAGCTGTTCGACCTGATCGACAAATTTGCCGGCTATGGTTTCAACAAGAGTCACGCCGCGGGCTATGCGCTAATCGCCTATCACACAGCCTGGCTGAAAGCGCACCATCCGGCCATATTTTTCGCCGCGTCGATGAGCTTCGACATGACCCAGACCGACAAGCTCGCTTTGTTCGTCGAGGATGTCCGCCGCTCGGGGCTCGATTGCCTTGCCCCCGACGTCAATGCCAGCCGCGCCGATTTCTCGGTCGAGGACGGGAAAGTTCGTTATGCACTCGGCGCGCTCAAGGGCGTGGGCGAGAAAGCGATGGAAGCGCTGGTCGCCGAGCGCGACGCCAACGGCCCGTTCGCCAGCCTCGATGATTTCGCCGCGCGGATCGACCCCAAATTGCTCAATCGCCGCCAATTGGAAAGCCTCGCCGCCGCCGGCGCGTTCGATTCGATCGTCCCCGACCGCGCCACCCTGTTTTCCGCCGCCGAAACGATCCTCGCTCACGCTGCTTCCGCGCACGACCAGAGAACCAGCGGCCAGCACGGCCTGTTCGGCGGCCCTGCCTCGGCTGACGTTTCGGCCATCCGCCTGCCGCGCGACGCGCGCTGGACGCTCGCCGAGCGGATGGCGGCCGAGCGCGAGGCATTCGGCTTCTATTTCTCGGCCCATCCAGTCGATGCCCAGCGCCACCTCCTCGCCGCGCACAGGGTCAAAAGCTTCGCCGAGCTGAGCGCGTTGCCGGCCCCGGCCGACGGTGGCCGCTCGGCGACGATGATGGCTGGAATGGTCGAAGGGGTGCGCTGGCAGACCTCGGCCAAGGGGCGCCGCTATATGTTGGCGACGATCAGCGACTCGTCGGGGCAATACGTCGCCACCGCATTCGATGCCGAGCCGTCGGCGGCGCTCGAGACGGCGGCGCGGTCGGGAGCCTGCGGGCTGATGAATGTCGAGCTCGACCGCCGCCCCGGCGACGAGACGCCGCGGGTCACGGTCAAGCGGTTCGAGCCGCTCGACGGCCTGGCGAAAAAGACCCGGCTTCAGCTCATCCTCCGCCTCGCCGACGCCGCGTCGGTCGCAACCGTCGCGCGCGAGCTCGACGCCCATCGCGACGGCACTGGCGCCGTCCGTGCCGTCGTCCCCCTCGCCAACGGGCGAACCGCAACGCTGTTGCTCGGCCGCGATTTCGCGCTTGATGCGGACCTCGCCGACCGCCTCGCCCGGCTACTGGGCGCAGAAACGGTCGATCTCGCCAGCCAGGAACCGCCCAGGCTCGCTCTCGTGAGCTAGTTCAGATTCTCACTGGCCGCCGGGTCCGCCGGCGCCTTGGTGGCCGGCGGCGCCGCGCTAATCTGATCCGCCGGAGGTGCCTCGCCCGGCGCCGATGGTACGGCGACCGGCGTTTCATCGACATTGGGTTCGGGCGGAGGCGGGGTCGCGGTTTCATATTCGCTGCCCGGGAGCTGCTGCTTCGGCGCACGGCTCGGCGGCGGTGCCCTGTCGACCGGAGCGGTGCTACCCTTGTAGACGCAGGCGTCCAAGCTCTGGCGCCCGACCACGCCGACCCGCGCCGCAATCGAATTGCCATAGCGTCGGGTGAAGCCCTTGGGCGATACCGCCCCGCGCTTCTTCGGCAGGGGCAGGATCGCCGCGATCCGCGCCGCTTCGGTTGGGCTCAGCGCCGATGCATCATGGCCGAAATAGCGCTCGGCCGCGGCGTTGGCGCCATAGGTGCCGAGGCCGGTTTCGGCGATGTTGAGGTACACCTCCATGATCCGCCGCTTGCCCCACAAATGTTCGATCAGGAAGGTGAAATAGGCCTCGGCGGCCTTGCGCGCATAGCCGCCGCCCTGCCACAGGAAAGCGTTCTTGGCGGTCTGCTGGCTGATCGTCGATCCACCCCGGATGCGCCCGCCGCTCGCGTTACGCTTCATCGCGTCCCCGATCGCATCGAGGTCGAACCCGTTGTGGCTGCAGAATTTGCTGTCCTCGGCACCGATGGCGGCGCGGACCATGTCGCGGTCCATGGTGTCCAGGCTCATCCAGTCACGTGTCGCCCCGCGTCCGCTGATCATGTCGGCAGCCATCGTCGCGGTGATCGGTGGCGGCACGAAGCGATAAGCGGCGACCCACAGCACCGACAGTATGACCAGCGCGAGCAACGCGCGGAACATCCACCCGAGCAAACCGCCCCGGCCGCGGCTCGAACGCCGGCGTTTGTAGGGAGGGATGGTGCTCGCCGGTCGTTTCGCCATGCGGGCTGCCTAGCGAGGTGCATCGGGCGGTGCAATTGCCTGCCAAACCCGCGGGTTTGAAGTGAAACCCCGGAAACGGCACATGACGTCAACGCGACCGAACACCCGGCCATTGCTGCCGCGCCACCAGCGACCCATAAGCCGGACGATGTCCTTGTCGCCTCCCGCCAAACCGCCGGTCCTTGGCCTTCGTCCCAACCTCGCGCAATTCTCATTGCTGGTGCTGGTCAACGCCTTTGTCGGCGGGATGGTCGGGATCGAGCGGAGCATTTTGCCAACGCTCGCCGAGGTCGAGTTCGGGCTCGCTCAACGCACCGCCATCCTGTCGTTCATCGCCGTGTTCGGGGTGACCAAGGCGCTTTCCAATTACGGCGCCGGGCGGTTCGGCGACCGGTGGGGGCGCAAGCCGGTGCTGGTCGCTGGTTGGCTGGTCGCGGTGCCGGTCCCGTTCCTCCTTATGTGGGCGCCGAGTTGGGGCTGGGTGATCTTCGCGAACCTGTTCCTCGGGGTCAGCCAGGGCCTGACCTGGTCGACCGCGGTGATCAT
>JBDSMA010000223.1:0-3096 GCA_039916085.1 Sphingomicrobium sp. | reverse complement strand
CTCGGCCGAGATGATCCTCGGCGTGGTCCGCAAGATGGGCGAGCGCCACTTCCTCACCCCGGTCGACAAGCGCGAGCGGCGCGAGTTTGCGATCACCGACCTCAAGGACGCACAGCCCGGCGACCTCGTCCTCGCTGAACCCGGGGGCAAGGCGCCGCGTTTCACTGCTCGCGTTGACGCAGTGCTCGGCGATCCGTTCGCCCCGCGCAGCTTCTCGATGATCGCGATTCACAAGCACGGCCTCAGCGACGAATTCCGGCCTGAGGCGATCGACGAAGCGAACCAGGTGGCAAAGCAGCCGCTGGGCGAACGCGAGGACCTCACCCATTTGCCGATCGTCGCCATCGATCCAGAGGACGCACGCGATCATGACGACGCCATCTGGGCGCAGGCGCGCGAGGATGGTGACGGTTGGGACGCGATCGTGGCCATCGCCGACGTCAGTTTCTTCGTCCGCGAAGGGTCGGAGCTCGACCGCGAGGCCCGGGCCCGCGGCAACAGCGTCTATTTCCCCGACCGGGTCGTGCCGATGCTGCCGCACGAACTGTCGTCGGATATCTGCTCGCTGAAAGAAGGGCAGGTCCGGGCCGCGCTCGCCTGCCATCTCCACATTGGCAAGGATGGAGCACTCAAAAGCTGGCGATTCTCGCGTGCCAAGATTTGTGTAGCTGCAAACATTGCATATGAGGATGCACAGGCCGCGATGGATGGCGCAGGCGAGCAAGTCGTTGAAGTTACTTCGTCTCCTTGCTCGATGCCGCCGATCGAGGGGCGGGTGCCGGCGGAGCTGATCGATCGGGCACTGAAACCGCTGTGGGTCTGCTGGCGCGCTTTGCTCGCCGCCCGCACCAAGCGCCAGCCGCTTGAGCTCGACCTGCCCGAGCGGCGCGTCGTGCTTGACGAGAAAGGCCGCATCCTGTCGGTCGCGCCGCGCGAGCGGTTGGACGCGCACCGGCTGGTCGAGGATTATATGATTGCCGCCAACGTTGCCGCGGCCAAGGCGCTCGAGAAGAAAAAGTCGCCGGTGATGTACCGCGTCCATGAAGCGCCGGGCCGCGAGAAATTGGTCGCATTGAAGGACTATCTGGCGACCTTCGATGTCGAGTTCGCGCTCGGCCAGGTGATCAGGCCCGCGACCTTCAATCGCATCCTCGAACGGATCGGCCCCGACCATGACGCCCGGCCGGAAATCATGGAACAGGTGCTGCGGACGCAGATGCAGGCGCGCTACGGCCCCGAACCGCTGGGCCATTTCGGACTCGCGCTGCCGAGCTACGCCCACTTCACTTCGCCCATCCGGCGCTACGCCGATCTCCTCGTCCACCGCGCCCTCGTCTCCGCCTATCGGTTGGGCGACGGCGGCATGTCGCCCGACAACGCCGGGCGGTTCGTCGAGATTGGCGAGCATATCTCGATGCTCGAACGGCGCGCGATGGAGGCCGAGCGCGAGACCGTCGACCGCTATGTCGCGGCCTTTCTCGCCGACCGCGTCGGACAGATCCTCCAATGCCGCATTACCGGCGTCCAGCCATTCGGCTTCTTCGCCACGGTCATGGAACTGGGCGGCGATGGACTGGTCCCGGCGGCCCACCTTGGCAATGAATATTTCCGCTTCGACGAGGCCGCCCGCGCGTTGGTCGGCGAGCAGAGCGGAGAGACATTCCGGGTCGGCCAGCACCTCGAACTGAAGCTGGCCGAAGCCAACCCCGCATCGGGCGCACTGCGTTTCGAATTGCCCCAGGGCAAGTTCGGCGGACCCTCGGAACGCGGCGCCGCCCGGCGCGACCGCACTCTCCCGCGCGGGCCACGGCGGGGCCGGCCGGCCAACATTCGTCACCAGGGACGCAAGCGCTAGGGAACCGTCACGCGCTTCAATGCTTCATCGCGCATGGCCAATCACAAAATCGCGATCGTCGTCGGCTCGCTTCGCAAGGACAGCATCAACCGCAAGGTCGCCAAGGCAATGTGCAGCCTCGCCGGTGACAAGCTCGATTGCACCATCGTCGAGATCGACAGCCTGCCGTTGTTCAACCAGGACCTTGAGGCCAGCCCACCCGCCGAATGGGTCCGCTTTCGCGAACAGATTGCCGCCGCTGACGGGGTGTTGTTCGTCACCCCCGAATATAACCGCACCATCCCCGGCGGACTCAAGAATGCCATCGACGTCGGCTCGCGTCCCTATGGGCAGAGCGTGTGGGAGCGCAAACCGGCGGCAATCGTCACCGCCTCGCCCGGCGGGATCGGCGGGTTCGGCGCCAATCATCAGCTGAGGCAGGCCTGCGTGTTCCTCGACATGCCGGTGATGCAGCAGCCCGAAGCCTATCTCGGCCACGTCACCGACAAGTCGTTCGGTGAGGACGGCTCGCTGGCGGACGGGCCGCTCAAGAACCTGGTCGAAAAGATCGCGTCGGCGTTCGCGAATTGGGTCGATGTCATTCGCGCCGCCCGCGCCTCGCTCGCCGGGGACAGCGCACATAATAGCTAGATGGGCTTGGCGCGCTTGAGCAGGTTGATTGGCAAACCACGGCTCAATGACTATTTTGGACTTTCCTCGAAGCCAAGGAATGATCATGGCGCATAAATTCACGATCAAGAAAGACAGCCGCGGCGAGTTTCGTGTGCGGTTCGAATATAATGGTGAGAATATTGTCTCGAGTGAAGGCTATTCGAGCAAGGCCTCAGCCAAGAGCGCTATCGAGTCGATCAAGAAGAACGCGCCCGGCGCCGAGATCGACGATCAGACTGATTAAGTCGCTTCACCGCCTTACGTGACGCGCGCCCGTTCGTGGAAGTGCGGCTGGTCCCATGCGCCCGAGTCGAGGATGTCGGCGAGCGCGTCGGCCGCTCGCCACATCTCCTCGTACCGGTTGTAAAGCGGAGCGAAGCCGAAGCGGATCAGGTCGGGCGCGCGGAAATCGCCGATCACGCCGCGGTCGATCAAGGCCTGCATGATCGCGTAACCCTGGATATGGGCGAAAACGACGTGGCTGCCGCGGGCCGTGGCGTCGCGCGGGCTGGCGAGAGTCAGAGCGGGGCAGCGCGCCTCGACTTGCGTGACGAACAGGTCGGACAGGCGCCGGGCCTTGGCTTCGAGCG
>JBDSMA010000222.1:0-1863 GCA_039916085.1 Sphingomicrobium sp. | reverse complement strand
GAACGCGAAGGTGCGCCCGAACCGAGTCCGGCATCGCAAACGACTGGCGCGTCGGCGTCAAGCATCTCATTCCTCGCAGGTTCCACCGGCGAAGGCCGGGGTGGAAGAGAAACGCCCGAACCGCGTTCGGGTTGCGGCTTATTCGCTATAGCAGCATTATTTGTTCGCTAGCGCAA
Source organism: Sphingomicrobium sp. (assembly GCA_039916085.1). Lineage (GTDB taxonomy): Bacteria > Pseudomonadota > Alphaproteobacteria > Sphingomonadales > Sphingomonadaceae > Sphingomicrobium. The sequence continues at coordinate 1,687 of JBDSMA010000222.1, read as the reverse complement.
CAGAATTGCTCGCACTTGCAATACATAGTGGCGCGACGACGCAAAGAAAAAGCGCCCGGATCATTGCTGATCCGGGCGCCCTTGCGTGACGATTGCTCGTCAGCCCCCTTAGAATTGGCTGAGACTTAGCCTCAGGAGCAACTGTTTGAACCGCGCTTTAGCGCTCGGCAAGCGCGAACAGCATATTCGCCACAGTTTGCTTTATCCTGTGTCTAACCAGTCACATCTGCGCGGGGCCGGAGGCTCCATTGCCAGTCCTTGGGTCGCGCTCTACAGCGGCGCCCCATGCGCTTCTCCAAAGCCTTCCTCCCAGTCCTCAAGGAAAGCCCGTCCGACGCCCAGATCGTCAGCCACAAGCTGATGCTCCGCGCCGGCCTGGTGCGCCAAACCGCGGCCGGCATCTACGCCTGGCTGCCGATCGGCTTCCGAGTCTTGAAAAAGATCGAACAGATCGTCCGCGAGGAGCAGGACAAGGCCGGGGCGATAGAGCTGCTGATGCCGACCATGCAGTCGGCCGAACTGTGGCGCCAATCGGGGCGTTACGACGCTTATGGGCCGGAAATGCTGCGCATCACCGACCGCCACAAGCGCGAGATGCTGTTCGGCCCGACCAACGAGGAGATGATCACCGATCTGTTCCGCGGAGACGTCAACAGCTACCGCGACTTGCCGCGCACCCTCTATCACATCCAGTGGAAATTCCGCGACGAGGTCCGCCCGCGCTTCGGCGTGATGCGCGGCCGCGAATTCCTGATGAAGGACGCTTACTCGTTCGACCTGGACGAGGCCGGTGCGCGCAACAGCTACTACACGCAGCTGCTCGCCTACCTCCGTACATTCCAGCGGCTCGGCATTCAGGCGGTGCCGATGAAGGCCTCGTCGGGCCCGATCGGCGGCGACCTTTCTCACGAATTCATCGTCCTCGCCCCGACCGGCGAGAGCGAGGTATTCTATGACGCCGCGTTCGAAGCCATCGATTGGAACCGCGCAGATCTCGACTATGGCGACGAAGCCGGCTTGCACGCCTTGTTCGACCAGGTCAGCAGCACCTACGCCGCGACGGACGAGACTCACGACGAAGCACGTTGGTCGCAGGTTCCCGAGGACCGTCGCCGCACCGGCCGTGGAATCGAGGTCGGGCACATTTTCTACTTCGGCAACAAATACAGTGCCTCGATGGGCCTCAAGGTGTCCGGGTCCGACGGCAATATGGTCACCCCGCACATGGGCAGCTACGGTATTGGCGTGTCGCGGCTGGTCGGGGCGATCATCGAGGCGAGCCACGACGACGCGGGCATTATCTGGCCCGAAGCCGTGGCGCCGTGGCAGGTCGGCCTGGTCACCATGCGGGGTGACGATCCGGCCAGCATCGCCGCCGCCGACGACCTTTACACCCGGCTGACCGCGGCCGGAGTTGAAACCCTCTACGACGATCGCGACGAACGGGGCGGGGTCAAGCTTGGTTCGATGGATTTGATCGGCCTTCCGTGGCAGATCATCCTCGGTCCCCGCGGCCTCGCCGCCGGCACGGTCGAGCTCAAGAATCGTCGGTCGGGCGATAAGATCGAGTTGCCGATCGATGCGGTGGTCGGACGGCTTACCGGATGATCCTCAACCGCTACGAACGAATGGTCGCCAAACGCTATCTTTTGCCCGGCAAGGGCGAAGGGTTCATCTTTCTCGTCGC
>JBDSMA010000221.1:0-9891 GCA_039916085.1 Sphingomicrobium sp. | reverse complement strand
TCCGCATTCGACCCATTGCGGAAGGTCGGCCAGTTGGCGAAAGAGATGCGCATGAGCCAATCAACGCTGATACAGAGGATTTCCTTTGCGTGGAGGACACTGAGGGTTTTGACCCTGCTGGATCGCGGCGTACACGAGAAAGCACTATGCTTCATCGAAAGAAGCGGGCCGCCGACCGTTTATCCTTTACAGCAAACAGCCTTGAGGGTGCGAGTATTGATGCTGTGTCGAAAGCTGGATCTCGCTCGCGAGACATCTTTGGCAGCGACGCAAATGGAAAAACTCGATCTGGCGATGCAGGATGAGCGTGCCGCTCTCTTTTACCTACACTACGTTGGCGCCGTGCTCGCTGGCGACATCGTGGCAATCGAGGTTTGCAAATCGGAAGCGATTAGGCTTGCAGAGCGACCCGCCACATTGTCCATTTTCGGTTTCAAGCAGTGACGGGCCGAACGTCCGCTTTCCAATTGCGGGCACTCGCCGCAGCTCGGTCGAGCGTCGGCGCGGTCACGCGAGTGAATCGCGTGACGTTGGCCCTGTCGGTCGTCGCCGCTGAAGCTGCTTAGCGGCCGTGGCCTCTCCAGCGCTTGATGGTGCGGTCGATGATGCCGGCTTCATCGCCGCTCTGGCGCCATAGTTCGGCGAAGCTCGGATCGGACGAAGCAGGGCGCTTTTCGGGCTCGAGGTCGTCGAAACGGACCCGGATCGGGATCGCGACACCTTCGCCGCAGACGATGCATTCGCGGTTGCGCAATGCCGGGATGACGTCGAGGAAGCCGCGCGCGCCTTCGGGCATGGCGGCGCGGACGCACGCCTGATCGCGCTCGTTGTTGAGGCGCATGGCGATGATCGTGCCGCACTGCGACAGCACGCCTTCGGCCAGATCCGACGGGCGCTGAGTGATAAGGCCCAGGCTGACGCCGTATTTACGGCCTTCCTTGGCGATCCGCTCGAGGATCTTGCGGACCGCCTGGCCCGAGGCAGTCTCGTCCTTCGGGACATAGCGATGAGCCTCTTCGCAGACCAGCAGCAGCGGGCGCTGCGCTTCGGTCCGCGACCAGATGGCGTAATCGAACACCATCCGCGCCAGCACCGAGACGACGACCGAGGTGACTTCGGACGGGATGCCCGACACGTCGATGATCGAGATCGGGCGGCCATTGGACGGCAGGCGGAACAGCTTGGAGATGAAGCTGCCCATCGAATCGCTGACCAGCATGCCGGAGAACATGAAGCTGTAGCGCGGGTCGGACTTCAATTCGTCGAGCTTGGTCTTGAGCCGGTTGAACGGCAGTGTGTCGCCGGCGCGGTCGAGCTTGCCCATCTCGTTGACCAGGATGGTGTTGAGATCGCTGAGCAAATAGGGGATCGGCGAATCGACGGTGACCTTGCCGAGGGTTTCCGCCGCCTTGCCCTTGAGGCGCGCGGCGAGGAGGCATTTGGCGAGGATGTCGGCATCGCGCTGGCGCTCGGCGCCGTCGGTCGTCAGCAGCACTTCGCAATGCTCTTCGAAATTGAGCAGCCAGTAAGGCAGCTGCAGATTGTCGACGTTGAACATTTCGCCGCACGACTTGAACGCGGCCGAATATTCGCCGTGCGGGTCGATCATCACGATGTGCCCTTCGGGCGACAGCTGCGAGATGCGGTGAAGGATGAGGGCGACCGCGGTCGACTTGCCGGTGCCGGTCGACCCCAGGATGGCGAAATGCTTTGACAGCATCGGGTCGACGTAGAGCGCGCCGCGGATGTCGTCGGTCGGATAGACGGTGCCGATCTCGACATGGGCCGAATCGTCGGCGGCGAAGATCGCGCGCATGTCGTCGGTGGTGACCGGCAAAATGGCGCAGCCGGGGATCGGGTAACGAGTCACGCCGCGGCGGAAATTGACGAGGCTGCCGACCGCCGTCTGCGCGCCCTCGCCGAGGAAATCGACGTTGGCGACAAGCACGCCGTCGTCGCCGGCGCACAGCGTGCGAACGTTGGCGATCAGCCAGCTATTGCCGACCTTCATCTTGACCTGACTGCCGACCTGGCCCGACATCGCGACCGAGGGGTCGGAATGGTCGGCGAGTTCATGAAGGCGGGTGCCATCCATCACTACGCGCGAACCAGAGCCGGCGATTTCGACAACCGAGCCGATCGGCGGCAATTTGGTGCCGCTGGACGAGGACACCCGTCCGCCGACGGTCGCCGCGTGGTCTTCCTCGCTGTAGCTGCCCATCTCGTCGAGGAACTGCTTCAGATTATCGGTCATCAGGCCACGCCACCCATATCCATTTGCACTGGCCAAGGGGTTAGCGGAAAGCGGTTAAGAAGTGCTTAGGCGCGCCGCCGGAACAGCATCGCCGCCGCCCAGCCAAGGCCGAGCGACAGCAGGACGCAGGCGAGTCCGTAGAGGAAGTCGTGCTGGCGGGCGGCAAGCGCGATCGAGCGTTCGAACCCGGCCTTGCCGATGTCGACATCGCGGGTGGCGGCGGCGATAACCTTGCCGCGGTCGATGAGAAAGGTCTCGGTGGTGTAGGTGCCGACCGGGACCTGGCTGGGGATGGCGATGCGGGCGCGGTAGAGCACGCTTTGGCTGATCTCGACCCCATTGTCGTGTTGCGCATAGAGGCCCGAACGGCGGCGCAGATCGAGCAGCCCAGTCTCGAACCGCCGCTCCTTGTCGGGCAGCGCGCCGCCGCCGGGTGATAGCTGCAGATCCTGCAGGCCGAGTTCGTAAATCGCCGCGGTGCGTTCATCGACCAGGTCGCGTATCGGGCGCGACGAGGCGACCGCGTAGAACGAGGGAGCCGAGCGGAAGCGGTTCGAATCGGCGTTCATCCAGATGCCGGCGATCTTCTGTTTCTCGCGCATGACGATCGGCTCGACCGGCCCTTTGAGCACGACGACGATGTCGGCCGGACGGGCTGGGATCCGGCCCCCGGGATAGAGGATGGCGCCAAACAACAACAGCTGGGCACCGTTGAAACTGTAGCGGATTTCGACCGAGCGAGCGGAAATATCAGGCACAAGCACCGGCTTGGCCTGGGCCATCAGCAGAGGCGCAACGACAGCGACAAGGACAAGGCGCGTTTTCACAGATATTCGATCGTGAAGATTTCGTCGGGCCGCCAGGCGAGGCCGATTGCCATGCGCGCGGCGACGAGCAGGATGACCACCGCCAGCGCCAGCCGGAGCAGGTCGGGCTTGATGCGGGTGGCGAGAATCGCGCCATATTGGGCGCCGATCACACTGCCGATCAGCAATAGCCCGGCCAGCACGATGTCGACCGCGTGGGTGGTCATGGCGTGAACGAGGGTGGTCACCGCGCTGACCGCCAGGATCATGACGAGGCTGGTGCCGACCACGACTCGCGCCGCCATGCCGAGCAGATAGATCATCGCCGGAACGAGGATGAAGCCGCCGCCAATGCCGAGCAGGACGGTAAGGATGCCGGCGACGAAACCGAGCGCGAACGGGGCCAGCGGCGAGACGTAGAGGCCCGACGCGTAAAATCGCCAGCGCAGCGGCAGGCTGGCGACCCAGCGGTTGTGATGTGGTTTCTCCAGCGACGGTGCGGCGGGCGTAATCAGGCCGATGGCGATCAGCGCGTCCTTGAGCATCAGCCCGCCGATCGAGCCCAGCAGCACGACGTAGAGGAAGCCGATGACCAGGTCGATCTGGCCCGAGCGCTGGAGCATCTGAAACAGGAAAGCGCCGAGCAGACTGCCGGCTGCGCCGCCGGCGATCATCACCCCTCCCATCTTGAGATCGACACCGCCGCGGCGCATGTGAGCCATCGCCCCCGACACGCTGGCGCCGGTCAACTGGGTGGTGGCCGAAGCAACCGCGACCGTCGGCGGGATTCCGTAGAAGATCAGCAAAGGGGTGGTGAGGAACCCGCCGCCGACCCCGAACATGCCCGACAGGACGCCGACCAGGAAGCCGAGCGCGATCATCAGCAGCGCATTGACCGACTGGCCGGCGATGGGGAGGTAAATGTCCATAAGGCGTCGCGCGCCACGCTAGCCGCAACCATGCGGCAAAACCAAGACGCGACGTCGTTTTCGGTCGGATCAGCGTCAGAAATCCGCGGCTAGAGTCACCACCGGCCCCGATGCTGGCGCGGCATTGCCCAGCGCCTCGTAGCGATAATCGAGGTGGGCGCGCATCGAGCGGCCGACCTTCAGGCTCAGCCGGGGCCCGACGTCGAGCCGCGTCAGGCCGGGTTGCGCCCCACCCCACAGGCCCACTCCCCCGGAAAAATTGCGCCACAGTGGTCGGGTCAAGGTCGCCGATCCATCGACGAACAAGGCGCGATGCCGCGCGCCGACCATGCCGCCCTGGAGGTAAGCGTCGAGCGCGAAGCCGGCGACGACCGGCTGGTCCCACACCCCGCCCTCGGCGAACAAAGCGAACGCCGAGCGTCCGGCGCCGCGGCCGAAGGCCTGGCGCCGCTCGGCCGTGAGGGCGATCGGGATCGACGCGAACGGCTGAAAGCGCACGCCGGCCGCGAGCTCCCCGCCGCGGGTGACCGATCCGATCGGCGCGGTGGCGCGAAGACTGGCGGCGAAGTGGCGATCGAACCGATAGAGCAGGCGCGCGCCAGCCTGGCTTCCGCCGAGCATCCCGTTCGAGGCAAGCGAGGCTGCGCCTGGACGGCCGCGAAGCATTGCCCAGCTGGTCAGCTGGAGCCGATCGAACCGCGCGGCGGCGACCGAACTGGCCGGGTCGGCCATGCGGCGGACCCGCCCGCCCGATGCGATGCGCGACAGCGGCCACTCGTCGAGCGCGGGCACCGGCTGGCTATAATAAGGTAAGCCCGGGACGTCGGTCAGCTCGGCGTAGCGCGGCGCCGCGCTCCTCCCGGCTTGGCGCGGCCGGGGGTCACTGATGGGTTGCCCGGGGTAATAGGTCGTCGGATAGGCAAAGGCAGGGGGGTAGGCGGGATCGGAAAAGGAGCCGTACGCCGGCTGAATCGGCTCGGGCGGCGAAAGGTCCGTGGGTTCGACCGGCGGAAGTTGCGGAGCCTCGAGTACGGCAGCGCTGGCTGGGCCGAGCCGATCGAACGCCAGCGCCTCGGCGCCCGGAACGAGACCGAGGCTGACCGCCCGGATGCCGGCCCAGGCGGCGACGGCGAGGCCGAGGAAGCGCAGCGAATGGCTCATCGTATCACGAGCCCGGCGGGGAAGATGTGCGCCGTCTTGTCCCACGAAATTGGCCCGCCACGGCGGTGAATGGCGAGGGCGCGAAGCGCGGCGCGAATAGCAATCCAGTTGCCGACCAGCAGCCGGGGAATGGCGCGAAGCCCCTCGCGCCACCCATAGCCGATCGTCGTGAACAGCACGCGCATCGCCACCCGCCACAGCAATAGCCAGGCGGTGATGGCGAGCAGGCGCATGAGCAACGGGCTGGGACTGAACGCAGACGGCGCGCCAAGCGCATGGGCTAGTGCCAGCTCGCTCCACAGCAAGGCAGCGAGATAGCCGGCGAGCAGCAGCAGCGCGGCGAGCGGCCCGCGCCGGTCGCGCATCCGGAACCAGCGCTCGCCAAGCCCGCCGCGCCAGCCGAGCCGGTCCCAGCCGGTCATTGCAATACCGCCAATCCACCGCGCCTTCTGACGCACCGCGGCCGGCAGGCTCGACGGGAAATGGCTGCGGCTGGCGACCACCACGCGGCTGCCGCGGCTGGCCGGAATGCGGACGAACAGGGTGCGGTAGCCGAGCGCGCCGAGCCGTAGCCCGAGTTCATAATCCTCGGTCAGGCTGGCGGCGGCGAACGGCTCGCCGTGATGGGCATCGGCGAGGCGGGCGAGGGCCGAGCGCTCGAGCGCGCAGCCGACGCCAGCGAGCGGAATTGCGGCGCCGACCGCCTCGCGCACCACCAGCTCCTTGATGTGCGCCTCGGCGAATTCGTCGGCATAATGACCGGCGACCCAGCGCGAATTCAGGTCGATCAGCGGGATGACCGGCAACTGGACCACCGCGGCGCGTTCGACCAGCCGGTCGAACAGCTTCAGTTCAAGCGGGTGGACGACATCCTCCGCGTCATGGAGCACGACCGCCTTGACCCGGCGGCCGGCGGCGGCCTCGTCCGCGGCGAGCGCGGCGTAAAGAAAATTGAGGCAATCGGCCTTGGTCGTCGGCCCGTCGGCATCGACCCGTACCGGGCGAACGCGGACGTCGGTCACGCTGGCGATCGCGGCGGCGGTCGCCGGGTCGTTGCGATAATGGCCTACATAGAGGCGGTAATCGGGATGGTCGAAGCGGGCCAGCGCGTGGCGCAGCATCGGCGCGATCACCGTCCCCTCGTCCCAGGCGGGAATGAGCACCGCCATCGGCCCGCGCAGCGGCGGCGGCTCAAGCCCGTCGGCGAAGGCGCGCGGATAACGGCTGTAGATGGTCATGGCGCGCCAGGCGCGACGGACGAAATAGATCAGGTCGACGGCAAGATCGTCGAGCGCGAACAGCAAGTAGCCGACGGCCGCGAACAGGGCCAGTTCGCCGATCAAGGCGTCGATCACCAGCGCCGCGTTCACCGATGCGCCGATTCATTCCATGGCCGTAGAGTCGGAAGCTCGATCAAGCGACTTCCCCTTAAGTCGCGTGTGCCGAGCGCGGCGTTTATTCCATAGTTGGCCAATCCGGACAAGCTTATGTCCGGACGGGACCAAATTCTTGCTGGGTACCAGGGTTGTTGCGTCTCCGTATCGAGAGGAACCTCGAATGTCCCCGTGCTTTTACGGGATGGTAAGGCGCACGGCCTTATGATCCCTGCAATCACTTCGAGGGAGTGCGATTTCGCACATGCTACATCACGTCCGCCAACGCCTAAGTGCCCGCTCGGCAGCCTTGCTGCTGACGCTGGAAGGCGGATTGCCGCGGTTGATGGCCGGGTGGGCCGTGCTGATCGCCGCCGCGTGCGGTTTGCGGGTGATGACCAGTCCGCTGAGCGGGGCGCCGGCCTCGACCACCTTGCTGGCTTACCTGTTACTGGCGGGGGCGCCGATCGTGTCGATGGTGTTGGCGTTGCGCTGGTTTGAAGATGGCGGGCGCCTGGGCCATCCGAAGCGCTTTATCGACCGCCGCGGCTATCGCGCCATCGGTCTGGCAGCAGCCAGCCGCCACCGGCTGTACGGCCCCGGCGGGATCATGGTCTCGCTGCTCATCGGCCTGTTGCTAAGCGTCGTGCTGCGCGCCGCCGAATATGTCGCCGCGCTGCCGGCACTGTCGGGCCGGGTGCCCGAATGGCTGGCGACGCTGCAGCTGGTGATGACCCTGGACGTCGTGATTTTCTCCAGTCTGTATGCCATTGCGTTCGTCGCGGCGCTCAGGAAGGTGCCGCTGTTCCCGCGCCTGCTGGCGGCGATCTGGGCCGCCGATCTGGCGATGCAATTGGGCATTGCCGAGGCGGTCGCCGGCCAACCGGGCCTGCCGGTCCACGTTGCGGCCGCGCTCCACCGGCTGCTCGACGGCAATGTGATGAAGGTATTGATGAGCATCGCGTTGTGGATGCCCTATCTGCTGCTCTCGAAGCGGGTAAACCTGACCTATCGCCACCGCCTGCCGCGCTAACCGTCCGCCGCCGGCGAGTCCCAAAAAAGCACTGATGCAGGTTAACAGAAATGCTTGACTTCGCGTTAACCAAAGTGCAGCGATTTGCCTTCGGCGTCAGTCGTAAGGGGATGAGTCGTGCAGCGGCGCAAGCAGCTTTCGCAAGACCGGCGGGGAGCCGCCATCGCGGAATATGGATTGATCGCGGCGATTGTCGGCGCGACCATCGCGGTCGCTTCACTGGCCCTGGGTTCGGCAGTGACCGAAGCCATCGCCCCGCCGCAGGATTGCGCGCCCAGCCAGGCGACCTGCTGAGCCTTTCGCTCCGCGCCGCCCGCGACTAGTCTCGCTCCATGACGTTCGCCCGCGCCGTTGCCGCGCTTTCCTTTGTGCTCGTCGCTGGCGTCGCACATGCCGCACCGCCAGCGCATATTGTCGCGGCCGAAGGAGCCTGGGCGGCGCTGTCGCGTGGCGCCATCTGCGAGGCCGCGAGCGTAGCCCTATTGCCTGCGACCCGGGACCGCGCACTGGGGCGCGCCAGCCTGGCCTTCGATGTCTTTCCAGGGGGCCGGCGCGGCCAGTTAGCGATCCGCTTGAGCCGCCCGGCTCAGCCGGGCTCGAGCGCCATGCTGACGATTGGCGACCAACCGTTCCTGCTTACCGCGCGCGGCGATTTGGCGTGGAGCCGCGGGCCCGGCCAGGAAGCGGCGATCATCCAGGCGCTGCGCGGCGGCGGCGGAATGCGGGTCGCGGCGCGGGCGCAAGGCGGCGGGCGGATCGTCGATCGTTATGACCTCGCCGGTGCCGCGACGGCGATCGATGCCGCCGCCGCCTGCGCCGCGAACATGCTGGCAAACCGCTGAATTTTCCAGTAAGCGGCGCGCCTGCCATGAGCGCCGATACGTCCCTGATGCCGATCCCCGGCCCTGTCGATGCCGTGCCCGTGCCGCGTGCCGCGATGCCGCGCGCCGACGGCCGGGTCGAACTCGTCGGGCTGTCGAAGGAAAATATCCGCGCCGCGCTGGAGACGGCCGGGCTCGAACCCAAGCAGGCGAAGCTTCGCGCCAAGCAAATCTGGCACTGGATCTACAACCGCGGTGCCGATGAATTCGCCGCCATGACCGACGTCGCCAAGGCCCAGGCGCCCTGGCTGGCCGAGCGATTCTCAATCACCCGCCCGCGCGTGGTCGAAGCGCAGGTATCGATCGACGGCACCCGCAAATGGCTGCTTCAAACCCACGACGGCCTCGATTTCGAGATGGTCTTCATCCCCGATGCCGACCGCGGCACGCTGTGCGTGTCGAGCCAGGTCGGCTGCACGCTCAATTGCCGCTTCTGCCACACCGGGACAATGAAGCTGGTAAGGAACCTCGATCCGGCGGAGATCGTCGGCCAGGTGATGCTCGCGCGTGATGCGTTGGGCGAATGGCCGTCGAGTCCCGACGGACGGATGCTGACCAACATCGTCATGATGGGGATGGGCGAGCCGCTCTACAATTTCGACAATGTCCGCGACGCGCTGAAGATTGTCATGGCGGGTGACGGACTCGGCCTCAGCAAGCGGCGCATTACATTGTCGACGTCGGGCGTGGTGCCGATGATGGCCCGCGCCGGCGAGGAGATCGGGGTCAACCTCGCTGTCTCGCTCCACGCCGTGACCGATTTGGTGCGCGACGAGATCGTGCCGCTCAACAAGAAATATGGCATCGACCAATTGTTGAGCGCATGCGCCGCCTATCCGGGCGCCAACAACGCGCGGCGGATTACGTTCGAATATGTCATGCTCAAGGACAAGAACGACAGCGACGCCGACGCGCGCGAGCTGGTGCGGCTGATCAAGCAGTACAAACTGCCGGCCAAGGTCAATCTGATCCCGTTCAACCCGTGGGCCGGCGCGGGCTACGAATGCTCGACTCCGGAGCGGATCCGCAGCTTCTCCAGCATTGTGTTCGCGGGCGGGATCTCGGCCCCGGTCCGGACCCCGCGCGGCCGCGACATCGACGCCGCCTGCGGACAATTGAAGACCGCCGCCGAAAAGCGCAGCCGCGCCGATCTCGATCGCGACGCCGCCAAGACTTCGGCGATGTCGATCGAATAGAATGTTTCGCCGCGACCCGCCGCGGCTGCTGGCAACCCGCCGCAACCCGTAACAAGCCTTCCGCGCCGGCGCCCCAAGGCAGAAATTCACGATAATGGGCTGGCTTGCGCGTCGACGGCCGATTGCTAAGGGTCGGTTTGAAATCCCCCGCAGGAGAACAAGCGTGGCGTTGATTGGACGATTGATCGGAAGCCTGTTGACCAGTGGCAGGCTGACGGTCGTCACCGCCGACGGCAAGCGCGAAACCTATGGTCCCGG
>JBDSMA010000220.1:0-1504 GCA_039916085.1 Sphingomicrobium sp. | reverse complement strand
AAGCGTGGGACATCGCCGCCTTCGTCGATAGCCACGAGCGGCCCCGCGACCCGCGCCAGACCGGCAGCGTCGCCGCCAACGCCGCCGCCAATTTCAAGGGAGCCCAGAGCTATTACGGCAAGCTCATGAGCGGCCAGCTGCTCGGCACCGGAGTGGCGACGGCCCGGCGCTAGGGGCGTATATTCGGCCGCTTGTCGTTCGTGAGTGGCCGCCAGGCTGGACCTAGACTCGGCTTCCCCCGAACCGCGTCCTTGACTGTTTCCCGAAGCGGCCCTTGCGCGTCCCGGGCCTCCCTTCGGTCGAGTTGCCCGGCGAGCGCGGCGCCCGGCGTTCTTGCACCGGGATGCCGAGGTCATCCTCCTCGAGCCGGCGGATTTCGTCGCGCAGGCGACCCGCTTCCTCAAACTCGAGGTCGCCCGCTGCCTTGCGCATGCGCGCTTCGAGATCGCCGATATAGGCGCGCAGATTATGCCCGACGAGATGCGGCCGCTCGTCGTCGCCGGTCTCGACCAGCACGCCGTCGCGCAGCGTCACGTCGCTCATGATGTCGTTGATGTGGCTCTTGATACTGGCCGGGGTGATGCCGTGCGCGGCGTTGTATTCGACCTGCTTTTCGCGGCGGCGATCGGTTTCGTTGATTGCCCGTTCCATGCTGCCGGTGACGCGGTCGGCGTAGAGGATGACCCGCCCGTCGATGTTGCGCGCGGCGCGGCCGATGGTCTGGATCAGCGACGTCTCAGAGCGCAGAAACCCTTCCTTGTCGGCGTCCAAGATCGCAACCAGCCCGCATTCGGGAATATCTAGCCCCTCGCGCAGCAGGTTGATGCCGACCAGCACGTCATAGACACCGAGGCGAAGGTCGCGGATCAGCTCGATCCGCTCCAGCGTCTCGACGTCCGAGTGCATGTAGCGGACCTTCAAACCGGCTTCGTGAAGATATTCGGTTAGATCCTCGGCCATGCGCTTGGTCAGGGTAGTGACCAATGTGCGGTAGCCCAGCCGCGCCGTCGCTTTCGCCTCGTTGACCAGATCGTCGACCTGGTCCTCGACCGGCTTGATCTCGACCGGCGGGTCGATCAGGCCGGTCGGGCGGATGACCTGCTCGGAGAAGACGCCGCCGGTCGCCTCCATCTCCCACGGTCCGGGGGTGGCCGAGACGAACGTCGTCTGGGGGCGCATCGCGTCCCATTCGTTGAAGCGCAGCGGGCGGTTGTCGATGCAGCTTGGCAGGCGAAAACCATATTCGGCGAGCGTGATCTTGCGCCGATGATCGCCCTTGGCCATCGCCCCGATCTGCGGCACCGTCTGATGACTTTCATCGACGAACAACAGCGCATTGTCGGGCAGATATTCGAACAAGGTCGGCGGTGGCTCGCCGGGCAGGCGGCCGGTGAGGAAACGGCTGTAATTCTCGATCCCCGCGCAGCTGCCGGTCGCGGCGATCATCTCCAGATCGAAGTTGGTGCGCTGCTCGATCCGCTGATGCTCGATCAACTTGCCCTCG
>JBDSMA010000219.1:0-4381 GCA_039916085.1 Sphingomicrobium sp. | reverse complement strand
TGACCGTCGGCACCACCCAGACATTCGTTCAAGTCGGCTACCTGCGCCTCAACCGCCAAATCACCACGAGCATCGAAGATTTACGCGACCAGGAGGAGATCCGGCTCGCCGGCCGGTGGAAGTTCACCCGTTACTGGTCGCTGTTCGGGGCAACCGTCATCGACCTTACGAGCAAGCAGGAGGACCCGCTCAGTCTGGCCGACGGCTATCAGCCGGTTCGCCAACGGCTTGGCATTAGCTATGACGATGACTGCCTGGAGCTTGGCCTGTCGTGGAAGCGCGACTATGAGCGCATCGGGACCTTCCGCAAGGGCAGTACCTTCTCACTTCATGTAGCGCTTAAGGGCCTCGGTCGCTAAGCCTGCGTTCAGCGACGGTAGAACAATCAGCCTTCGAAATAACTCTATGACTTTCAAGGAATTGACGCGTGGCATTTGAAACGATGAGCTTTACGGGACGCAGACGAAATGCGCTGCTGCTGGCGGGAATCGGCCTGGCCACGATCGCCGCCGCCGGTCTCACGCAGGCAACCCCGCCGGGGCCGAACAGCGCCACCGCCCTTCAGCTTCCGGAGAATCCCAACGTCTATGGGGCGCCGATGCCATCGGTGGTCAAGGCCACGGTCATCGTCAATGGCGAGGTCATCACCCAGACCGACGTCGACCAGCGCGTCGCGCTGCTCGCCATCGCCAACGGCCAGGCCGTCGCGCCCGAGGAAGTCGATCGCCTCCGTCAGCAGGTGCTGCGCAACCTTATCGACGAGACACTGCAGATTCAGGCGGCCAAGCACGAGGAGATCACGATCAAGCCCGCGGACATCGATCGGGCGGTCGTGCGAGTGGCGGCCAACGTCAAGAAGACACCGGAGCAACTCGCCGACTTCCTCGCCGCCAACCACTCGTCGATCCGCTCGATCCGCCACCAGATCGAGGGCGAAATCGCATGGCGCCGACTGCAAAGCGCCAAAATCGAAAATGGCGTCAGCATCGGGGACGATGAGGTCAAGGCGGTCATCGACAAGCTCGAAGCGTCCAAGGGGAGTGAGGAATTTCGCATCGGCGAGATTTTCCTGCCCGCCAATAGTGTCAATCACGACGAAGTCATGGGCAATGCCCGCAAGATCATCGAAGCGCTCGGCCAGGGAGCGTCCTTCGTCGCTTATGCCCGGCAATATTCGGAAGCCTCGACCGCCGCGGTCGGCGGCGACCTTGGCTGGGTCCGTCCCGAGCAGCTCCCCGACCCGTTGGCGCAGGCCGTTCGCACGATGAAGCCGGGCACCTTGTCGGCGCCGATCGATGTCCCGGGCGGCATCTCCATCATCGCCGTTCAGGACAGCCGCACGGTATTGTCGAAGGATCCGCGCAACGCGGTGCTCAACCTGAAGCAGGTGTCACTCACCTTCCCCAAGGGCATCACCAAGGAACAGGCTTCGGCGCGGGTCGATGCGTTCGCAGCGGCGGCGCGCTCGATTGGCGGTTGTGGTGGAGCAGATAAGCTCGCGGCGGACTTCAACGGCGACGTCGTCCAGTCCGACCAGGTCAAGCTGCGCGAGCTTCCTCCCGCGCTTCAGGAAATGATGCTGCCGATGCAGATCGGCCAGGTCACGCGCCCGTTCGGTAACCTCGAGGAAGGTGTGCGGGTGCTCGTGATGTGCGGCCGCGACGAAGTGGAGGATACGCTGCCGAGCTATGACCAGGTTTACAGCCAGCTCAACGAGGAGCGCGTCAACATGCGCGCCCGGCGCTACCTGCGCGACCTCAGGCGCGACGCGGTGATCGATTTCCGCTAAAGGCGGGTCCGTGATCCAGGCCTCGCTGCAACCGCTCGCCGTTTCGCTCGGCGATCCCGCCGGCATCGGACCCGAGGTGGTCGCGAAATGCTGGGATCATCGAGACCGATTCGGGCTGCCGCCGTTCGTGGCGATTGGCGACCCGCGCAGCCTCGCCGCCGTGTGGGACGGGCCGATCGCGACGATCGACGACCCGCGCGAGGCGGACAGCGCGTTCGACCTGGGGTTGCCGCTGCTGCCCATCGCGGCAGCCGAAGCCGACGTGCCTGGCTGCCCCACCGTCCCAGGCGCGCATTGCTCGCTTGACGCGCTCGAACTTGCGGTGGGACTGGCCAGGTCGGGTTCGGCCTCCGCGGTGGTCACCGGGCCGGTGTCCAAGCAGCAACTCTACGCAATCGGATTCAGCCATCCCGGGCAGACCGAGTTCGTTGCTGAACGGTGCGGCGTGTCGCCATTGAACGTGGCGATGATGCTTGCCGGGCCGACGCTCAAGACGGTGCCGGTGACGACCCACGTGGCGCTGGCCCGGGTTGCGGACGTCCTCACTTCGGGCCTGATCGAAGCGCGCGGCCGGGCGACATTGCGCGGGCTGCAGCGCAATTTCGGGATCGCCGACCCACGCCTCGCGGTGTCCGGGTTCAACCCCCACGCCGGCGAAGGCGGCTCGCTCGGGCGCGAGGAGATCGACCTGATCATGCCGGCGATCGAGGCCTTGCGCGCGGAAGGCTGGCGGGTCACCGGGCCCCATCCCGCCGACACCATGTTCCATATCGCCGCCCGCGCGAAATATGATGCGGCGCTGTGCATGTATCATGATCAGGCGCTGATCCCGTTGAAGGCGCTTCACTTCGATGAGGGCGTCAACGTCACGCTCGGCCTGCCGATCGTCCGTACCGCGCCCGACCATGGCACCGCGTTCGACATTGCCGGCGACGACCGCGCGGAGCCGCTGGCGATGGCCGCCGCGATCCGCATGGCCGCCCACTGCGCCGCCCTCCGCAACGCCGCCTGCCCGATCTTGTGAGCGGCCCGGAGCCATTGCGGTCGGTCATCGTCCGCCACGGCCTGTCGGCGTCAAAAGCGCTCGGCCAGAACTTCATTCTCGACCGCCAGTTACTCGCCCGAATCGCTGAAGTCCCCAACTTGGGCGTAAGCGACACCGTCTATGAAGTCGGCCCTGGCCCGGGCGGGTTGACCGGAGCGTTGCTGAATACCGGAGCGAAGGTCGTGGCCGTCGAGCGCGACCGGCGCTGCATGCCCGCGCTGGCCGAGCTCGAAGCTGATAGCGGCGGGCGACTGCGGCTGATCGAGGGCGACGCGCTGGAGATCGACGAGCGGGCGACCGTCGGGGACGGCGCGCACATCGTCGCCAACCTGCCCTACAATGTCGGCACCGCGCTGCTGATCCGCTGGCTTGGCGGAGAGGCATGGCCGCCGTGGTGGCGGTCGCTGACACTGATGTTCCAGAAGGAAGTCGCCGAGCGGATCGTCGCCAGGGCCGGCGATGACTCTTACGGCCGGTTGGCAGTGGCGGCGCAGTGGCGGGCCACCCCGAAGATCGCGATGGCGGTCCACCGCTCGTCGTTCGTGCCGCCGCCGAAGATTGCCTCGGCGGTCGTCCACCTGATCCCCAAGGCGGCGCCCGAGGGCGTGTCCCCGGCAGTGCTCGAACAGCTGACCGCCGCCGCGTTCGGGCAGCGGCGCAAGATGCTCCGTCAGTCGTTGAAAGGCATGCCCGGCGCGCTCGAAGCGCTTGCCAGCGTGGGGATCGCAGCCGATCGACGGGCGGAAACCGTTAGCGTCGCCGAATTCGCCGCCGTCGCACGGCTGCTGACGATGGCGGCTAGTTGACCTTCTTGAGCGGCGGCTTGGTCGTCGAGGCGGCGAGCGCGGGGCCGCGAGCGATCGCCGCCGACAGCATCGCGACCTGCGGGCACGGACCGGCGCACAGCTTTTGAAGCTTGGCGAGATTGTCCTTGGCCCGTGGCAGCGCGCCAAGCTCGACCATCGCCTGGCCCTGCACCGCGACCGCATCGCGATCGGTCGGTTCGAGCGCCAGTGCCTTGTTGGTCAGGCGAATCGCCTTGCCGAACAGTTTTTCGCGGATCGCGACCCGGCCCAACGCGACGAATGCGGCGCGGTTGCGCGGATCGACCGCCAACGCGGTTTCCAGCAGGTCATCCGCGGTATCGAAATTGCCGGCGGTCAGCGCGACCTGGGCTTGCTGCACCAGGGCGACCGATCGCGGGGCAATCTGGTCGTCAGGTTTTTGGCCGCTGACCGCGACCGACATGGCCGAGGCGGCGAGGCCGAGGGTGAGCGCAAGCGGCGAAAAACGCATGAAAATCTCCAACCAGTCGAGCTTCCCTAGCATGGGCCGGTGAAGCGCGCGACGAAAAAGCCGTCGGTGACATCGTGCGCCGGGGTGAGCAATCTACCCGCGCCGTCGTCGCGTCCACCAACGATGCCGACATCCTGCCGGACCCAAGATGAATGGCGACCTAAGAAGTTTTCAGCCTGGGCAGCGCCTTCGGCGGCGAGGATTGAGCAGGTCGCATAGATGAGCGCACCGCCCGGCCGAACCAGCGGCAC
>JBDSMA010000218.1:0-5128 GCA_039916085.1 Sphingomicrobium sp. | reverse complement strand
TGCAACAACGATTCGGTTACATGGACGCGGCGGCGCGGATCAAGCCGGATCGCGGCGCGGTCCGTGACGAGACGCGCAAGATCGAGGTCCATGCCAGGGTTGCGGCCGAAGCCGAACGGCTCGGTTTGCCTGCTGACCGACTGGCTCCCGTGTGGGAGGAATTGATGGAGCAATCGATCGCTTATGAATTGGAGCGCTTCGACGAGCGCCGTTGAGCTAGCTGCGGGGATGCGGGCGTTCAAGCGAGGATAGTACCCCGCGCAGCGTACGGATTTCCTGCGATGACCAGCCAGGCTTGGTCAGCACGCCGCGAAGCGCCCGGCGGAAAGTCGGAGCCCGGCCGGCCGGAAAGAAATAGCCGGCGACTTCAAGCATCTGGTCGAGATGGCCGATCAGCCCGTCGAGCTCCTCTTGCGGCGCCGGCGGGTCGAGTGCGGTCGCCGGCGGGCTTTCGAGGGCAACACCCTTTGACCATTCATAGGCGCACAGAATGACCGCCTGGGCGAGGTTGAGCGAGCCGAATGCGGGGTTGATCGGGACGGTGATGATCGTCCGCGCAACGCTAAGATCGTCGGTCTCAAGCCCCGATCGCTCCGGTCCGAACAGGATCGCCGAACGCCCGGGGCTGGCGTGGATTGAGCGGGCGGCCTCGGCCGGCGACATCACCGGCCGATCGACGCCGCGCTTGCGCACGGTGGTCGCGTAAACATAAGCGCAATCGGCGGTCGCCTCGGCGACGTTTTCGAACACCCGAGCTTGCTCAAGCACGATGTCCGCGCCGCTTGCTGCCGGTCCCGCATCCGGGTTCGGCCAGCCGTCGCGCGGCGCCACCAGCCGCAATTCGGTCAGCCCGAAATTCAACATTGCCCGCGCTGCCTTGCCGATATTCTGGCCGAGTTGCGGCCGGACGAGGATGATGATGGGGGGCGGCGGGGTCCCGCTCATATCAACTTGTCGAGGAGGCCGGGGCCGTCGGGCGGGGGGTCGTTGACCGCTTCGGCGATTTCGGCGAAGTCTCCGGCTTCGCTGAAGTCCTTGTAAACGCTGGCGAAGCGGATGTAGGCGACCGGGTCGAGACCCTTCAGGCCGTACATCACCAGCTGGCCGATCTGGTTGGCGGTGGCTTCGTCGCCGCTGGTTTCCAGCCGCCGCTGGATGCCATTGGCGAGCCGCTCGATCTGCCCGGCATCGATGTTGCGCTTGCGGCAGGCAAGAGCGATTGCCCGCTCCAGCTTGGCGCGGTCGAATGCCTCGCGTTTGCCGTCTTTCTTGAGGACGGTCAGTTCGCGCAGCTGGACCCGCTCGAAAGTTGTGAAGCGCGCGCCGCACCCGGCGCATTCACGGCGCCGACGGATCGACGTGGCGTCCTCCGACGGGCGGCTGTCCTTCACCTGGCTGTCGTCATGGGCGCAAAATGGGCAGCGCATTATCGTTCGATGTCCCGCACGGGCCCGCGCCCCCACCCGGCCTCCCAGACACGGTATCCTAGATGGGAGGCCGGGTGGGCGCGCGGGCCGGTGCCGAACGAAACCACGATATTATCCCTGGTAGATCGGAAAGCGTGCGCACAGGGTGCGGACCCGCGCATTGACCTCTCGCTCGACCGCCGTATCGCCACCCCTGGCGACGCCTTCCAGGACATCGGCTACCATGTCGCCGATGTCCCGAAACTCGGCCACGCCGAATCCGCGGGTGGTGCCGGCGGGGGAGCCGACGCGGATACCGCTGGTCTGCATCGGCGGTAGCGGGTCGAACGGAACTCCGTTCTTGTTTCAGGTTATGCCGGCCCGCTCGAGCGCTTCGTCGGCGTCCTTGCCGGTGATGCCGAGCGGGCGCAGATCGACCAGCGCAAGGTGGGTGTCGGTGCCCCCGGCAACGAGGTCCGCGCCGCGCTCCTTGAGGCGTCCGGCGAGTGTCTGGGCGTTCCTGATTACCGCCTTGGCGTAGGTTTTGAACCCCGGCTCGAGTGCTTCGCCGAACGCTACCGCCTTGGCGGCGATGACATGCATCAACGGGCCGCCCTGGAGGCCCGGGAACACTGCCGAGTTGATCTTTTTGGCGATCGCCTCGTCATCGGTCATCACCATCCCGCCGCGCGGGCCGCGCAGCGTCTTGTGGGTGGTGGTGGTGACGACATGAGCATGGCCGAACGGGGTCGGGTGCTCGCCCGCCGCAACCAGTCCGGCGAAATGAGCCATGTCGACCATCAGCAGGGCCCCGACCGCATCGGCGATGGCACGGAACCGCTCGAAATCGAGGTGGCGCGGATAGGCCGATCCGCCAGCAATGATCAGCTTGGGGCGATGTTCTTCCGCGAGCCGTTCAACCTCCTCGAAATCGACCAGATGATTGTCCTGGCGCACGCCATACTGAACCGCGTCGAACCATTTGCCCGACTGGGCCGGCGGCGCGCCGTGGGTCAAATGTCCGCCAGCCGCGAGGCTCATGCCGAGGATGGTGTCGCCTGGCTTGAGTAGCGCCAACATGACCGCACCATTGGCCTGCGCGCCAGAGTGTGGCTGGACATTGGCGAAGCTGCAGTCGAACAGCTGCTTCGCCCGGTCGATGGCCAGTTTTTCAACCACGTCCGATGGGCCGCAGCCCTGGTAATAACGCCGGCCCGGATAGCCCTCGGCATATTTGTTGGTCAGCACTGAGCCCTGCGCCTCGAGTACGGCCTGAGACACGATATTCTCCGACGCGATCAGCTCGATCTGGGTCTGCTCGCGAACCAGCTCGGCCCGAATCGCCTCGGCCACCTTGGGGTCGGCGCTGGCCAGCGCCTCGGTGAAGAAGCCGAGCGGTTGGACATCGCTCAGCGGCCCGTCGGCGATCGTGGCCATCAGGCGGGCACCTCGTTCAAATGGGTCAGCTGATCGACCCGACGCTGGTGGCGCCCGCCGGCGAAATCGGTGGTGAGGAAGGCGGTGACGCAGGCCTTGGCCATGTCGATGCCGATCAGGCGCGCGCCGAGGGCGATGGCGTTGGCGTCGTTGTGGCTGCGGGCGAGGCTCGCGGACACTGGTTCGGCGACCTGGGCGCAGCGGCAGCCGGGGTTGCGGTTGGCGGCGATGGCAATGCCGATCCCCGATCCGCACACAGTGATCCCGCGTTCGGCCTCGCCATCGACAACGGCGCGAGCCAGCCGGGCTCCAAATTCGGGATAATCGACGCTTTCCGGGCCGTTGGTGCCAAGATCGAGGATGTCGTGACCTTCCTCTCGAAGCCAGTCGGCGAGAAGGTCTTTCAGCTGATAGCCGGCGTGGTCGGCGGAGAGGGCGATGCGCATCATGCTGACCTAGGCCAAGACAAGCGGATTCGCTACCCCGAGTTCACGTCCAGTAGCTCGCGCTTGTCGCCGCGCAAGTATGGGCCGAATTGCCCGAACTTGTCACGATTTTCGCTTGTTGCCGGGGCCATATTGCCGTTGCAAATCGCACGGCCCTCGCTAGGCTTCTAAGTGATTGAGAAGGGGGAGTAAGCCAAATGCGTAGGAAGATGGCGGCGCTTGCCGCCGGGGTAGTCATGGCCGCGGCCGTGCCGGCCAGCGCGCGCTGGGTCGAAGCGAAAACCGATCACTTCGTGATCTATGGCGATATGCCCGAAGCGCGCGCGGCCGCTTACGCTCAGGATGTTGAGCGATTCGATCAGATGCTGCGGATGTTCGCCAATACGCCTGACAACAAGGATGCGCCGACCGAACGGGTGACGGTTTATGTACTGCCATCCCTTTCCGCGCTTCAATCCCTGACCCGTTCGCGCAATCTGGCTGGCTTCTATTCGGGCAGCGCGCAGGACAGCCATGCCGTCATGCCGCTGTCGATCCCGTCCGAATATCTGATCAGCGCCCAGCATGTGCTGTTCCATGAATATACACACCACATCATGCTGAGCGCGACCAACGCCAATTATCCCAGCTGGGTCCAAGAAGGATTTGCCGAGTTTTTCGGCACCGCCCGGCCCAAGGACGACGGCACGATGGTTGTCGGCGCACCGCCGCAGACCCGCGGCTATGCGCTCAACACGGCGTATCAGATGAGCCTCGAAAATCTGTTCCGGTCGGATGGCATGAAGCTGAGCGACGAGGACATGAACGACAAATATGCGCGCGGCTGGTTGCTGACGCATTACCTCTTGCTGGGCAAGAAACGCCCCGGGCAACTCGATCAATATTTGCGGTTGCTGCGGGAAGGCGTCCCTTCGTTGACCGCGGCCAAACAGGCGTTCGGAAGTCTCGGCAAGCTCGACGGCGAATTGGCCGCGTACAACCGGTCGAAATTTCCAGCCATGCTCGTCCCCGCAGATATGCTCAAAACGGGTCAAGTGACGACCCGTACGCTGCGTCCATGCGAGGCGGAGATCATGCCGACCCGAATCCGTTCGGCATCGGGGGTAACGGACAAGACGGCTCCCGAACTGGTCCCGCCGGCCCGCGCGATCGCCGCGAAATGCGCGAACGATCCGTTCGTCGAGAGGGCGCTGGCGGAGATCGAATTCGACGCCAAGAACAACGATGCGTCGATGGCCGCCTCGGATCGCACGCTGACCCTCGATCCGGCCAACATCATGGCGATGGTTTACAAGGGCCGCGTGCTGGCCCGGCAGGGCAAGTGGGCCGATGCGCGCAAATGGTTCATCAAGGCGAACCGCGCCAATCCCAATTATGCGCTGCCCTTGATGCTATATTATGACAGCTTCATGCGGGCTGGCGAGGCGCCGCCGAAGATTGCGGTCGACGGGTTATTCCGCGCCGTGGTGCTGGTGCCGCAAGACGATCAGTTGCGGCTGCGCGCCGGTTATGCCCTTATCCGGCAGGGCGATCTCAAGACGGCGAGGATGGTGCTTGCGCCGGTTGCCTTCTCGCCCCACGCCAAGCCGGCAGACAATCCCGCGCTCAAGGTCCTGCAGAAAATCGACGCGGGGGCGGATGTCAAAGCGGTGATGGCCGAAGCCGATACCGCGAAATGGCGCGATCTGGGCAAGGAGTGACGAGCCGCGCCTAAGCGGCCCGGGCATGCTCCAATTCAAGACGCGCCCAAATCTCGCTCAGTGCCGCGGTGAGCACATCCATCATCGCCTCGCTGTGACACGGGCCGGGGGTAAAGCGAAGCCGCTCGGTGCCGCGCGG
>JBDSMA010000217.1:0-1620 GCA_039916085.1 Sphingomicrobium sp. | reverse complement strand
ATCTAGGCGACCCCGGGTAACAGGGGGAAACCCCGGGCAATTTGCCTCGATCAACACAGGATTTGCGCCTCGTCACCTGTCGCGAAGCTTAACGCGTTGCGATTTCGAACGAAAGAATTTTGCGCATTCATGGCGGGCGCTATGGGCCGGCACGGGGGGACGCCAGTCGCGCGCGGCGCTGGCCACGGTGCCGTTGGGTTTCCGCCTCGACGAATGACTGGCCCTCCGGCGCGGGGCGGCTTATCGTGGGGCGATGGCCGTTCTTCCCCCCGTGTTCAGCCCACGCGCCGCTGTGCGCGATTTTGTCGCCGTCTTTCGCCACGGCGACAATCGCGACCGCGTGCTCGGGCTGACGCTGGCGGTGCTCATTACAATCATCATCCTCATCATCTTCTTCGTCGATTCGAGCATCAACACTGCCCCGCCGCAACAGGTCGTTTACGTCGAGACCTACAAGCCGGGCCGGACTGATGCCGACATCAAGGCCGACCAGAAGAAAGATCAGGCGGAGCGCCAGGCTTTTGCCAAGGCCAAGCAGCGCCAGTTCCAAAAGCTCGAGAAGCAACTCGGCATTGAGTGACGCCGCGTTCATGGCCGAGGCGATCGCGCTGGGGTGCGCCGCGCGCGGCCGCACCGCACCCAACCCCAATGTTGGCTGCATCATCGTCAGAGACGGCGAAGTCATCGGGCGCGGCTCGACCCGGCGAGGCGGGCGGCCCCATGCCGAAGCCGTCGCACTCGACGAGGCGGCGGACGCGGCGAACGGCGCGACGCTCTTCACCAGCCTGGAGCCCTGCGCTCATGTCAGTGCCCGCGGCCCCACGTGCAGCGACCTGATCATCGCGGCCGGCGTTGCCCGGGTCGCCGCTGCGATCGAGGATCCCGATCCGCGGACTGCTGGTCAGGGTTTCGCCCGCCTGCGCGAGGCCGGGATTGCGGTCGATGTCGGCGAGGGCGCCGACGCCGCTCGCCGCTCGCTGGCCGGATTCCTCACCCGCCTCGCGCTCGGCCGCCCGCGGATCACGCTCAAGCTGGCGCTGTCGATCGATGGCAAGGTCGCGCTCCCCTCGGGCGAATCGAAGTGGATCACGGGAGAGGACGCCCGCGCCCACGTTCATCTCGAGCGTGCCCATTCGGACATGATCCTCGTCGGCCGCGGCACCTATCTGGCCGATTCGCCGCGGCTCGACGTCCGCCTGCCGGGACTCGAGGACTGTTCGCCGCGGCGCGCCCTGCTGACTCGCGGCGAGGCGGTCGAGGGCTGGGAAACCCTGTCTTCCCCGCACGATGTCTACCGGCTTCATGACGTCAACGAGCTACTGGTGGAGGGTGGCTCGGCGACTGCCACCGCGTTCCTCGCCGCCGATCTGGTAGACCGCATCCTCATCTACCGCGCCCCGATTCTGGTCGGGGAGGGCAAGTCGTCGGTCGGCTATATCGGGTTGGACGCGATCGCCGACGCGCATGGCCGCTGGCGCGCCGCCGACGGTGCCGACCTTGGCATCGACCGTCTCGAAGTCTACGAGCGCGTCCGCGATCAGGAGTAGCCATGTTCACCGGGATCATCACCGACATCGGCACCGTCCGCTCGGCCGAGCAGCGCGGCGACCTGCGCCTGAC
>JBDSMA010000216.1:0-6328 GCA_039916085.1 Sphingomicrobium sp. | reverse complement strand
TCTGTCAGCCCGTGGGTGGTAACCCCTGACGCGCTCGCCCCGTTCCGCCAGGCAATGCCGCCGCGCCCCGCCGGCGACCCCGATCCCCTGCCCTACCTCAGCGACCCATCGGACCGCGCCCGCGGTGGCCTCGCCATCAAGCTGGAAGTGGTGCTGGTGACCAAGCAGATCCGCGCCGCCGGCCTGCCCCCGCATGTGCTGAGCGATGGCGATGCGGCATCCGCGATGTACTGGTCGGCAGCGCAGATCGTTACCCACCACGCCTCGAATGGCTGCAATTTGATGCCCGGCGACCTTATCGGCACCGGCACGCTGTCGACCGCCGACCCGCATGGCCTCGGCTCGCTGCTCGAGATCAGCCAGGGTGGCAAGGCGCCGATCACGCTGGCCTCCGGCGAAACCCGAAGCTTCCTCGAAGATGGCGACGAGCTCACCCTGTCGGCGCGCTGCGAGGCATCTGGCGCGGTGCCCATCGGTTTTGGCCATTGCACCGGCCGGATCCGCCCCGCGACCGATCGATGACACGCCCCGGCTAGGCGCCGCCCCGCCGGGGGGCCGTCGACGCCGGCGACATCGTCAACGGTTAGTCAAGCTTCACCAACCCGAGCGCGTACTGCTTTTGCTTCTCGGCATAATGGGCGGCAGAGACGCGAAGGGCGTCGGCGACGCCGGGGTCGAGCTGGCGCACGGCGCGGGCCGGCGACCCGACAATCAGGCTACCGGCCGGAAATTCCTTCCCCTCGGTCACCAGGGCACCTGCCCCGACCAGGCAATTGTCGCCGATCACCGCATGATTGAGGATGATCGCACCCATCCCAATCAGCACATTGTCGCCGACCGTGCAGCCGTGGAGGATGGCATGGTGACCGACAGTGACGCCGGCGCCGATGGTCAGCGGCGCGTCGGGATCGCTGTGCAGCATCGCCTTGTCCTGGATGTTGGTGCGATCGCCGATCAGGATGGGGCTGTTGTCGGCTCGGATCACGGCCCCGAACCATATGCCGACTTCCCGCCCCAGTCGCGAGTCGCCGATAACGTCAGCCGACGGCGCGACCCACGTCGATCCGTCGTCTGGGAGCGTCGGATGAATTCCGGAAATCGAATAGGTTGCCATGACAGGGGTGTAGCGCGGGCCGATCCAGTCAGGCCAGCACTTTGGCCAGCTCGCCAAAGTCGATCGGCTTGCGCAGCACCGAGATGGCGTCGCGCACGGTCGATACCGCTTCATCGTCGGCATAGCCGGTCATGAGCACCGCGCGAAGGTTCGGCCGCGCCTCGCGCGCGCTGCGAATCGTTTCCACTCCGTTGAGGCCCGGCATTGCAAAGTCAGTCAGCAGCAGGTCGAAATTCCGGCTGGCATCCTGGAGCGCTGCAATCGCACTCTCTCCGTCGGCGACCGCTTCCACATCCAGTCCCATTTCCCGCAACTGTTCGCCAATCACCGTTCGCACCGCTTCGTCGTCATCGACCAGCAGGACCGACCTGATGCTCCCCGCGATGGTCTTGGCCATAACTCTCGCAGGAGCCTCGACCGCAGCTTGCGGCGTCGATGGCAAATAGAGGTCGATCACCGTTCCGCCCTCGGGTGGGCAATCGATGCGCAAGCGCCCGCCGGATTGCTGGACGAACCCGACCACCATCGACAGGCCAAGCCCGGTGCCCTTGCCCGCTTCCTTCGTGGTGAAGAAAGGCTCGATCACCTTGTCGATGATCTTGGGCGCAATGCCCGACCCTTCATCCTTGACCCGGATTCGCAAATAGTGACCAGGTTCCAGTTCGAAGCCTTCGTTGCCGCTAATATCGCCAAGGTCGTCAATGCTGACCTCGATTCGTCCGCCGCCGGGCATGGCGTCGCGGGCGTTGAGGATCAGGTTGACCAACGCCAATTCAAGCTGGGAAGAATCGACGAACAGATTGCGTTCAGTGTCCGGGCATTTCCAGTCGATCGTGATCGTGCCGCCCAGCGTGTGCTCGACAAGCCCGGCGACCGAGCGGCACAGGCTGTCCGGGTTGAGGCTTGTCGGAGTCAGGTCTTGCTTGCGCGCGAAGGCCATCATGCTTCGGACCAGCGCCGCGCCCTGCTCGGCGGCGTAGCGCATCTGATCGACGATGCGCTGCTCGCGTTCGCCGAATTCAAGCCGTTGCTGGAGCAAATGGATGCCGCCAAGCACCGCCGCGAGAAGGTTGTTGAAATCGTGCGCAACTCCGCCAGTCAACTGGCCAATGGCATCCATCTTGCCCGCCTGGACAAGTTGCGCTTCGAGCCTCTTCTGCTGGGTCACGTCGAGCAACGTGCCAGCCCAGCGCTCGCCCTGCTCGGGATCGGTAATGCGCACGCACTGGTCGAGGAAATATCGCGTCTCGTCATTGAGTGCATGCCAGCGGTACTCGACCGAATGAGATAAGACGTCCGTTCCAGCGGGCAGGCCAATCGCTTCCCGGTCGAGCGGATGAATTCGCCCTTCCCAGTCGATCGATTCGGCATCCAAATCTTGAACATCGAGTCCGGTTAGGCGCGACAGGTCACCGCCGACGAACCGCCGCTTCATCGCGCCATCCGCGCCGATCGTCGCTTCGTACAGCGCCATCGGCAGTGCCTCGAGGATCGCAGCCTGATGGGTCCGGCTGGCCTGGAGTTCGCGCTCGATTTCCAGCCGGTCGAATTCGGCACGGAAATTGGCGTCACGCAATTGCTGTTCGGCGCGGCTCTTCTCTTCGACCTGGACGCGCATGTCGAACAGGTCGACGAATACGCTGACCTTGGTCTTCAAGATCATTGGATCGACCGGTTTGAACACATAATCGACCGCCCCCATTGCGTAACCGCGCATCAGATGCTCGGTCTCCTTGTTGACGGCGCTCAAAAAGATAATCGGGATGCGCGCGGTCTGGACGCGCTCGCGGATCACGCTGGCGGTTTCGTAACCGTCCATGCCCGGCATGAACACGTCGAGCAGGATCACTGCAAAATCGCCCCGAAGCAGCTGGCGCAGCGCTTCTCGGCCCGATGAGGCGGTGACGACTTCCGCCAGTTCATCAAGCACTTCCGACAGCGCAAGCAGGTTGCGCTCGTCATCATCGACCAGCAAAATCCGCGCTCGCGGCGTGGTCGGCTCGCGCTCCTTTTTGGGGCCAGGTGCGAGTGGACCGATTGAGACCACTTCGGTCATGCGGCCTTGGTCGCGCTTCGCTTTGCCTTTGACGGTTTGCGCACGGTTCGCGCGCGGCCGATCCACACCCGCATCAGCGCTAGCAGCAGGTCGATATCCACCGGCTTGGAAATATAGTCGGATGCACCGGCGTCGAGGCACTTCTGCCGGTCGCCCTTCATCGCCTTGGCGGTCACCGCGATTAGCGGGATGTCGCAAATCCCCTTAGTCGAGCGGACGCGCCGCATCGTCTCATAACCGTCCATGTCGGGCATCATGATATCGACCAACGCGACGTCGATATTTTGCTCGCGTTCAAGGATTGAAATGCCCTCGGCACCGCGCTCGGCGTGCAGCACTTTCACGTCATGCGCTTCGAGCACACTGGTCAGCGAGTAGATGTTGCGGATGTCATCATCGATGATCAAGATCCGGCTTCGGGCCAGTTCGGGGATGCCTTCGCGGCGCACGGCGGAGGCCGCGCGCGGCGGCGCTTTACCCTTGCGCCTGCCCTTGGCCGCTTTGGCGATCGATTCAAACAGCGCTGACAGCTGCTCGCGGTCAGCGGGCTTCTCGATGATCCCCTCGGCACCGATGGTCAGCGCATGACCGGCCTGCTCCGCGCCCGAAATGACGTATACCGGGATGTCGGCGGTGTCGGGGTCATGACGCAACAAATCAAGCAACACGAAGCCGTCGATGTCGCTGAGACCAAGGTCGAGCGTCACCGCATTCGGCCGCATCTTGCGAACCATCCCGACCGTCCCCGATCCCGCCGAGGAGATGACGCCTTTCATCCCGGTCTCATGGACGAGGTCGAGCAGGATCCCGGCGAACGTTGGATCGTCCTCCACGATCAGCACGAACGGCTGCGTACCCAGCTCGTCACGGTCGTCCGGAAGCGCGTAACTGGCGGCGATTGTCGCTTCGGTAAAGTCGCCGGCGGCGGGCATGAAGGATGGAAGCGCGATCTGCCCGCCGAGCGACTGCATCGGAACATATAACGTGAAGGTCGAGCCTTCGCCGGGCACCGAGCGGACTTGCAATTCGCCGCCAAGCAGGCGCGCAATCTCGCGGCTGATCGACAGACCAAGGCCGGTGCCGCCATATTTGCGGCTGGTTGTGCCATCGGCCTGCTGGAACGCCTCGAAGATCAGCTTCTGTTTGCCCTGCGGAATGCCGATGCCCGTGTCGATGACCGAAATCTCGATCGCTGTCTGGCCCTCGTGAAGCATCGGGTGGTTGGCGCTCCAGCCCTCGGTCGCGGGACGGACGGCGAGGGTGACTCCGCCATGGGCGGTGAATTTGAAGGCGTTTGACAACAGGTTGAGGACGACTTGTTGGAGGCGCTTTTCGTCGGTCCGGATGGTTTTCGGCAGCGCCTCGTCGAACTCGACATCGAATGCCAGTCCCTTTTCCGAAGCGAGCTGGCGGAAGGTCCGCTCCATATGCTGCTTCAACCCCGCCATCGGCATGTCGCCAAGCTCGATGGACACTGTGCCCGACTCGATCTTCGAAAGATCCAGGATGTCGTTGATGAGGTTGAGCAAATCGGTGCCGGCGCCGTGGATGGTGCGCGCGAACTCGGTTTGCTTTTCGTTCAAATTGCCCTGCTGGTTGTCGGCCAGCAGTTTCGACAGGATCAGCAGCGAATTGAGCGGGGTCCTCAGCTCATGGCTCATGTTGGCCAGAAATTCGCTCTTGTATTTGGAGGTCAGCGCCAGCTGCTCGGCCTTCTCCTCGACCGCGCGGCGGGCCATGTCGATCTCGAAATTCTTGGCTTCGACCTGGCGCTTCTCATTTTCCAGCAGCTGCGCTTTTTCCTGCAACTCCTCATTGGTGTTGTGCAACTCTTCCTGCTTGGTGGTCAGCTCCGTCTGTCGCGCCTGCAGCTCCTGCGTCAACAGCTGCGACTGGGCCAGCAGGCCTTCCGTGCGCATCGTCGCGGCGATGGTGTTGAGCACGATGCCGACCGTCTCCATCAGCTGGTTCAAGAAGCTGTGATGGGTCTCGTTGAACTCCTCGAAGCTGGCGAGTTCGATGACCGCCTTGACCTCATCCTCGAACAAGGCCGGAAGGATGTTGATGTTCGCCGCTGTGGCCGAACCGAGCCCTGAGCCGATCCGGATGAAGTCGCCCGGCACGTTCTTGAGCAGCATCGGGCGCTTGTCGGCGGCGGCTTGTCCGATCAACCCTTCGCGCAGGCCGAACTGCTTCTTCAATTCGGTGTGGCTGTCGGCACCGTAGCTCGCGACCAGGTCGAGCTTCGTCTCCTCCTCGTCGCGGTTGGTGACGTAGAACACGCCATATTGCGCGTTCACTAGAGGCGCCAGTTCCGACATGATAAGGTTGGAAATAGTCGCCAGGTCGCGCTCGCCCTGCAGCATTCGACTGAAACGGGCGAGGTTGGTCTTGAGCCAATCCTGCTCGGCATTCTTCAGCGTCTGGTCCTTGAGATTGCGGATCGTCTCGTTGATATTGTCCTTGAGCGCGGCCATCTCGCCCGACGCCTCGACCGCGATCGATCGCGTTAGGTCGCCCTTGGTCACCGCCGTCGCCACTTCGGCGATCGAGCGCACCTGGTTGGTGAGGTTGGCGGCGAGCTGGTTGACGTTGTCGGTCAGGTCGCGCCACAGGCCCGCGGCGCCGGGAACGCGGGCCTGTCCGCCCAGCCGGCCTTCGACGCCGACCTCGCGGGCGACGGTGGTGACCTGGTCGGCGAAGATGGCCAGGGTGTCGATCATCTCGTTGATCGTGCTCGCCAGCGCGGCGATCTCGCCCTTGGCGTCAAAGGTCAGCTTGCGCTTCAAATTTCCTTGCGCCACCGCGGTGACGACGTCCGCGATGCCACGTACCTGATTGGTTAGGTTAGTGGCCATCAAATTAACGTTGTCGGTCAAGTCTTTCCATGTCCCGCCGACCCCGGGGACTTGGGCCTGGCCGCCGAGCTTGCCTTCGGTACCGACCTCGCGGGCGACGCGCGTCACCTCGGACGCGAAACCGTTGAGCTGATCAACCATCACGTTGATGGTGTTTTTCAGCTCGAGAATTTCCCCCTTAACGTCGACCGTGATCTTCTTCGACAGATCGCCGCGAGCGACCGCGGTCGTCACTTCGGCGATGTTGCGCACCTGACCGGTCAGATTGTCGGCCATCAGATTGACGTTGTCGGTCAGGTC
>JBDSMA010000215.1:0-6592 GCA_039916085.1 Sphingomicrobium sp. | reverse complement strand
ACCAGGGCAACCCCAAGCGAGCGCCGGATCGAGCCTTCGACGAAGGTCACCCGCTCGTCCTGGATCACGGTCGAGCGGATAAGCGCACCGACCGACATGCGATCGTCGACGCCATATTCGGCGTCGACGGTGAATTCCGGGGCTGATTGCCTGAGCACCTTCGATGCCGTCGTGCCGGTTGGTGGCGGGGGATCGGTCTTGTGGGCAAAGCTGATCAGATCGGTCCCCGGCTGTCGCGCGCCGGCCCAGTACCACAGCTTGCCAGGGGGAACATTGTCGCGCCCGATATTGACGTCCTCGCGGCGATGCTCGACCTGGCCCTGCGGCCCATAAAGGACGATGTCGAATTCATTGTCGCCATAAAGCATGTCGACATCGCGGAAATGGTAACGGCCGTCGTTGTCCTCGCCATTGTAGAAACCGATGAGCGACCCGTTTCGGTAGAGTTCGGCGTCCCACCCGGTCGCCAGTTCACCAGTGAACTCGGTGCGGTCGAAGGTTCCGGGATGAGTCAACGGGCGGTTGGTGATGACTGCGCCGCGGCCCGATCCGGTACCTCCGCCGAACGCCGAAGCAAGCCCTTCGACATCGCCGACCGCGACGTGGGTGGCCTTCAGCGGCCCAAGCAACTCGCCGTCGGGATCGGAGCGGTAGAGCGTCGCGCGGGCCGATGTCGGCAAACCACCCAGGTCGCCTTGGATCGCGGCGGAATAGGACATGGCGGCGATTTCACCCGCGGCATAAATCGAGGTTGAGCGATCGACCCGGGCACCGGTCTTGGCATGATAAGTCACCCCGGCGTTGACGATGAATTCAAGTGCCGGGGCGCGCCACATGCGGTAGGGCAGCCGGACGATCGGCACGCCGGTCAGGTCGAGCGAAGCATCTTTCTTGAACATCCCGGCCCGATTACGGCGCTCCATCGCCAATTCGACCGGCAATTTATCCTTCGACTCGACGGTCAGCATCGACACCGAAGTATCGGCAGTGAGGTCGAGCGCGAACCAACGCGCAAGCGCTTTGCTATCGATGCACCAACCCTCCGGAACCTCGCGAATATCAGTTGTTGCAAATGATTCGCGTTTGCCGTGGTGCATCACACTGCGCGCCGAGGCGTCGATCGAGATGACGTTTCCTTGTTTGAACGCCCAGCCGCTGGCCTTGTGCGCCTGAAGATCGATTTTCATTGGCACGTCGAGCGCCTGGAGGAAGTCGCCGAACACGATGCACGTGCCTTCGGGCGTGCCATAAGCGCGAGCGCCGTTGCCGAGCGTCAGATGGTGGATATTGACGTCAAGCATATATTGCTCGTCAGGATCGGCCACCCAATGATCGCCAACCGGGGTCGACGATACGGCAGTGCCGGCGCCGAGCAGCGCCAGCACGGCGAGCGCCTTGCGCCACCTGCCGCGGATTGCCCGCATCACCTGGTCCGCCTCCCCCGAACCCGGCTCAGTTCAGAGTCGCGCTGGTTTCGGCAGCAAGGGTCGCGCCATTGTCGGTCACTTCATAATATTGGACGGTGACCGGCCCGGCGATCGCCCCTTTATAATCGGCGTCGATCGGGACCACGACCTTGCGCGTGGACAGTTCTTTGTACACCGCGACGCCCTTCAGAAAGGCGACCGGCTGTTTGACCCCCGCCTTCATCACTCGGATCTCGCCAAAGGTCGAACGGGTGCCGTTGCGGGTCAGTTGGAGGGTGACCGAGTTCTTGCCGTTGGCGGCGACATGGCGGACGTCGGCGATGCCGGCTTTGGCCTCGAGGTTGCCGAGCCGGACGATTACCGGAATGGTCACGCCGTATATTGGGATCAACTTGAAGGCGAGACCGTGGCTTTCGGCCGGCGCGGTGACCGGCGTCGGGTCGGGGATGGCGCGGAACAGCAGGTGGACACGATATTCGCCATCGGGCGTCCCCTGCGGCGCGCGGGCCGAAACGCGCACCGCCTGCGGCTGGTTGGGCGGGAGCGTCACCTTGCGCGGCGCGAACACGATCATGTCCTGGGCCGCTTTCTCCTCCGGCGAGGCATCCTTGACATCGACCAACGTGCCGTCCGGGTTCATCCGCCGCAATTCGGCCGAGACCCGGTAGGTTGCGGTCGCACTGCCGATGTTCTTGAGGATGACCTCGGTCCCGCGACCGCCGTTGAGAACAATGCGGGTGGGGGCAACGAGCAGGTCGCCAACCCCGGCGCTGAGCGGCGCCACCAGCGCCAGGCTGGCGGCGACGCCGGCGGCGAGCCCAAGGGCGCGAATGGCAAACGGCTTGGTCATGAATCTCTCCCAAATCGGCCGAACGATCGGCTTTGAAGGGAGATTGGTCGAAAATGGTTATTAAGCTCCTAACCATCTCCATTTTGGAATGAAAAAAGGGAGCGGCTGGCGATTGCCGGCCGCTCCCTGTTTCACCGCGGGCGCAGTGGACGGGCTATTGATAGTCGGCGGTGACGGTAAACGTCCCCGAATAGCTGCCGCCCTCGGTCGCCTGGGTTACGGTAACGCTGCCTCCGACCCAGAAGTCCTTACCCGGGAAACCCGAGTTGGGGAGGGACAAGACATAGACGCCGGTGGTGTTGTTGGCGGCGATGCTGTTGGTCGTGTTGAGCGTCATCGTCGGCGTTGTGCCGCCGCCAACCCAACTGGTGTTGGTCAAAGTGACGGTCAGCGGGATGGTCAGATTGAGCGGCGTGTTGTTGGTCCCCTGAAGGTTGAACATCGCCGCCGCCGGCGTGCCCGAGCAGGTGAAGCCGGTCTGGCAATAGGTGCCGGTCTGGGCCGCCGCAGGCTGGATGGTGAAAATATTGCTGAATGTCGCCGCGCTGGGTGTGATCAGCGTCCCCAATGCGATCGTGCCGCCGCCCGTCATCACCAGCGGTTTGACGATCTTGGCGCTGACGGTGGCATTGGCGGTGGCCGCTTCGGCCGCGGTCGGGACCGCGAGCGACAGCCCGAGGGCGGCGGCGGCAACTCCGAATGCATGGATCATGGTCTTCACGCGCTGGTCTCCCATTCCGTCCGCGCCAAGGATGGTTGGCGAACAAGGTCACCACGCTGTTAACCCTGGCATCCTTTCCAACCGCTTCGGACTTATGGTTAGCGACGCCTTAATCTTTGCGCGGCGCGCAAGAAAAAGGGCGGAGTGCCGAAGCGCCCCGCCCAAATCTCCGGTCAGGCCGTCGTCGGCCCCGGATTACACCTTACTGATAGTCGGCGTTGACCGTGAACGTACCGGTATAGACACCGTCGCGATCGGTTGACGAGACGGCGAGCGAGCCGCCAACATAGACGTTGGCCGTGCCCGCGCTGAGCAACACGTCGGCGGTACCGTCACCATTCGAATCGGTGAGTGCCGACAAAGCGAGGGTCAACGGAATAGTGTCGTCGACATTTCCGAGAATGCCGCCGGCGCGGTTAAGATCGATCGTTCCCGCGCTGACCCACACGTTGACGCTCGAATCGGCCGAGCCAGTGATGGTATAGAGAGCACGGTGCGGCGAACCGCTGCAGGTCCAGTTGATCGCGCCGGTGCAAACCGTACCGGCAGTCGGCGCCGAAGCGGCATTGATCACGAACGCGTTGGCGGTACGGGCCGAAGCGCCGCCGAGCGTGCCGACCAGGATGCCGAAGTCGACGACCGAATCAGTCGCGCTGGGCGCGGCAATCGTCAACGGCGAGAAAATCTTTACCGTTGCCGTGCCGTTCGCCGATACGCTGGTCGGCGAGGCGAATGCCGGAGTTGCAAAGGCAACAGCCGCCACCGTCGCGGCAAGCGCCGCCTTGTTGAAAATATTAGTCATAGTCTAAATCCCCACAGGTTCCCAAAAGCGAGCGGGTTTCGGGACTGGTCGGTCCGTCATCCGTATCGCCTCATTAACCGCGACCGCTTACGGCTTTGCTCAGCATCGTGGTTACCGGATCATTTACCTCCGGCATTATCGCGACGTGCCGATGGAGGCTCAGAGATAATCAACGATCACCGGGACATCGCCGCGGAAATCTCCGTCGACGTCGCCGGTAATGAGCAACTCTCCGCCGATTCGGATCCTCAGCTCCCCGGCGCCGTCAAGGGCGGGGAAGTCGGGCAGGTCGCTGACTAGCGCTTCGATCCGAACCGATCCGCCGATCAGCCCGTACAGCTCAATCGATCGGGGCAGGTCGACGCGGACTGCGCGGCCCGGTTCGCCATGAACGACGACCTCGGCGACAATGGCGCGACCGCTCAGCCCGCCGATCGCGCCCAGCGACTGGCGCGTTCCGTCGGGGCGAAGGATCGCTTGGCCGTTGCCGGGACCGGTCAGGATCAGCCGATCGAAGTCGAGCGCCGTCCGAACCTCCAGCCGGATTGGCTTGGCCTGTTCAGCTTTAGAATCGGGTGCCGTTGTCGGCGCCGCGCACAGGCGGCACTGCGCGGCGCTCCGGCCGGGCACGGCCAGCCCGGTCGCGGCCAGCGCGATAAGTAGCGCGGCGAATGAAATCCGGCCCAACATGTCATCATCGCTATTGGGGAGGAATGAAAACAGGGTTAACGCGGCTTTCACCGATCGACTTAAAGGAGGGGCAAAAATGACCGCCAAGCGCAGCGACGCCGAGTGGCGCGAAAAGCTGACCCCCGAACAATATCGTATTCTGCGCCAGGCCGCCACCGAGCCCCCAGGCAGCGGCGCGCTGCTGTCCAACAAGGCGAGCGGGATCTATCGCTGCGCCGGCTGCGGCGCCGAGCTGTTCGAGAGCGACGGCAAATATGACAGCGGCTGCGGCTGGCCGAGCTTCTCCGCTCCGGCCGAAGGCTCGAAGGTCGAAGAACGAAGCGACACCAGCCACGGCATGGTCCGCACCGAAGTGCGCTGCGCCGCATGCGAGGGGCACCTTGGCCACGTCTTTCCCGACGGGCCGGGACCCGCCGGCCTGCGCTATTGCATCAACTCTGTTTCGCTGGCGTTCGATGCGGCCGAGGATAAGGCCAAGGCCAGGAAGAGCGACCAACCGGGCCGCAAGCCGGGCTGAGCCGCATTCTCGCCTCGTTCGCCGGGCTGGTCGGCGGCCCCATGAGCGAATAACGCTCGGCTCCGATGGCCCGCAATCCCATGCCCGCCGCCCGTCGCGGTACCGTTGGAACGGCCATGCGCTGGCTGCTCGCGCTCGCCGTTCTCGGGCTGGTCCTGATTGGGATTGCGGTTGCGGTGGCGATGGCCTCCCTGCCCGATTATGCTCAGCTGACCCGGCGTAACGATCTTGGCCAGATGATCCGCGTCCGCGCCGCCGATGGCAGCGTGCTGGTCTCGCTCGGGCCGAGCTTCGGCCGCTGGTTGCGCTATGACGAAATCCCCCCGACCATGCGCAGCGCGATGATCGCGGTCGAAGACAAGCGCTTTCGCAGCCACATCGGCGTCGACCCGATCGGCATCGCCCGATCGCTCAAGGTGCGTGTCCAGACCGGCCACTTCAGCCAGGGCGGATCGACCATCACCCAGCAACTGGCGCGCAACATCTTCCTGACCAACAACCGGACATTCGGGCGCAAGATCAAGGAAGCGATCCTGGCGCTGGCGATCGAACGCAAATTCTCCAAGGATCAGATCCTCGAACTCTATCTGAACCGCGTCTATTTTGGCGGCGGCGCCTATGGCATCGACGCCGCCAGCCGGACCTTTTTCGGCCATGGTGCGGACCAGCTCAGCCTCGGCGAGGCGGCGATTGTCGCCGGACTGGTCAAGGCGCCGTCCAATTATTCACCGACCGCTGACGTCAACGCCGCGCGCGGTCGCGCCCGAGTAGTGCTCAATTCGATGGTCGAGAATGGCTTCATCACCGCTTCGGCGGCGGCCTCGATCGATCCCGCGCAGATCAAGGTCCAACCGTCGGCCAAGCAGAACAGCGTCCGTTATTTCACCGATTGGGCGCTCCCCCAGCTCGATACGCTGATCGACGTGACCAGCGACCCGATCGACGTGTGGACCACGCTGGACCCGAATATGCAGGCCGCCGCCGACCGGGCGATTAACGCCAACGCCCCGACCGGGACTCAGGGCGCGCTGGTGTCGATCGACCGCGACGGCGCGGTGCGGGCGATGGTCGGCGGACGCGACTATGTCAGCTCGATCTACAACCGCGCCACCCAGGCGCAGCGCCAGCCGGGCTCGTCGTGGAAGCTGTTCGTCTACCTCGCCGCGCTGGAGAGCGGGATGAAGCCGACCGACACGATGGTCGACCATCCGGTCACGATCGGCGGCTGGAGTCCGCGCAACTCGACCCGGGCCTTCGCCGGAACGGTCACCCTTCGCGAAGCGTTCGCGCGGTCGATCAATACCATCAGCGCCCAGATCGGCGACCAGATCGGCTTCGCCACAATCGCCGACATGGCCCGCCGATTCGGCATTTCGAGCACTATTTCAACGTATCCGTCGATGGTCCTGGGGACCAGCGACGTGCGCCTGATCGACATGACCCGTGCCTTCGCTTCGGTCGGCAACGGCGGGGTCAGCGTGATGCCCTACGCGATCCGCAAGGTGGTCACCGCCGACGGCCGCCTGCTCTACACTCACGCGCCCGATGAAGCGCGAGTGCTGGTCGCCCCTTACGTGGCGGCGGG
>JBDSMA010000214.1:0-2786 GCA_039916085.1 Sphingomicrobium sp. | reverse complement strand
AGCGGGAGGTCTACAATGCCGTTGGCAACGATGCGATGTCGTTCGTTACCAGCGTTGGGAATGAAGTCTTGCGCGGCGATATTCGGGTAATCGTAGTTGAACCCATTGCCACCACCGTAACCGCGCTCTTTCGAGCGAAGCACGCCGGTATACGCGATGCCAGCGCCCCAGCCTGACGACTTAGTGTATGGTTTGTCCGCCGTGATATATATGGCGTCGTACTTCGTCGCGCGGGTGTTGAATGCGGCGATGATATCGCCGTAGCCAAACCCCGGCGAAATATAGTCATAAAAGCCGTTCGCGCCCGGGTTCGTTGAGCGGTTGAGCGGGGCGTAGCCGATCTGGTCTTTGCCGATCGTATGGTTGAAGGTCAGGGATGTCCGGACGATCCCGATCCGCTGTCGAACGCCAATGCTGAACTGATCGGTGTACGGCGTCTTGAGATCGTTGGGGATGACGCGCAGCTGGTTGGTGCCCGGCGATGTTGGATCTGACGCGAGGCTTGCGAGCAGCGCGGCAAAACCATCGCGAGTCAGATACTGCGGTTGGAACTGAATGGTCGGCCGCCCGTCGCGCGGAAGGCCGTCTTTGGAGAACAGCAGCTCGCCCGATCGATACTGGGTGAGAAGGCTTTCCTCGGCCGCGTTGCGGAACAGCGCGCGGTCGTAATAGCGACCATATCCGCCGAAGAAGACCGTTCGCTGGTCGGCATTGAGGTCGTAAGAGAAGCCAATGCGCGGTGCAAAATTGTTGAGGTCAGCCTTACGGTGCCCGGTCGAGATATAGTTGTTGACGTTGTAGAAGGCCGGCTGAATCCGCGGGTCCATACCCAGCTGCTGAAGCGCCAGGACGGCGTTCGGAGGGGTTACGAACTTGTTGTTCTTGGCGTTTGAATCGTAATCCCAGCGCAAGCCGATGTTAAACAAAAGGTGCTGATTCACCTCCCAATCGTCCTGGGCGAACAGTCCGATTTGCGTGGTTTTAGCGGTGATGTTGGGGTTGCCGCCGCCGAAGTGAACGATTGACGGCTGGCTTATATCGAGACCCTTGCTTGGATCCCTGATGAAATCAAACTGGGGATTGGCGTTGGGGCCGCTGCCGCCGATGCCATATTTCTGCAACGATACCTTGGCGCCGATCTTGATCAGATGGTCGCCGTTCCAATGGAAATTGCTGAAGCTGAGATTGTCGCGGAACGTCAGGCCGCTTTGCTTGATCGTCTGATAATCGGCCTGCGCGCCGAGGTTGATGAACGGATAGTTGAGTCCGAACCCGGCGCTCAGGTCCGCGCCGAAGGCGAGGTCGGACTTGAGGTAATCGATCGTCGCTTCATTGAGCAGCCCATCGCCTCGATAGGTGTGGCTGAGCTTGGCGGTGTAAACGTCGTTCGTGACCTTCTTCCCGCGAGTTTGCACGGCAGTGCCGCCGAAATCGCGATTGTCGGTTTCCTTGCGGATGCTGCCGCTCAATTCGATCCGCTGCGTGTCGGACGCAAGGAACGTCAGCTTGCCGAAGCCAAGCCGCTCGCGGAACGGGCTGACAAAGGTGCCTACATAATCCTGCGGGTTGAAATTGATCAGCGCCGCCTCGCCGGGGGCGGGGGTTCCGGGCTGTACGGTGGTCACGCGGTCCTGAATATTGGCCTCGTAACTACCGAAGAAGAACAGTCGATCGCGGATGATCGGCCCGCCCAGGTCGCCGCCATATTGCAAGCGCTTGAGCTTCGGCACCTGCTGGCCGTTCTTCTTCTGGAAAAAGTCGCGGGCGATCATATGCTCGTTCTGATAGGTGCCGAACAGATCACCGTGGAATTCGTTGGTGCCCGACTTGGTGATGGCGGTGATGATCGCCGTTCCCGAATCCTCGAATTCCGCCTTGAAGTTGGAAGTCAGGACGCGGAATTCCTTGACCGCGAGCTGCGAGAACGGATTGCCGCGGCTGACGTCCTGGCCGACGATGCCGCCCTGGTTGATATTGCCCTTCAGGCTGACGCCGTCGATGAACACGTTGACCTGCGGGCCACCCGCAAACTCGCCATCCTTGTCGGATCCGACACCGCCGGCCGAAAAGGTCTGGCGGAATTCGGTCTGATTGACCCGGATGCCTGGCGCCAGCGCGGCAAAGTTGAGGAAGTTGCGATTGTTCTGCGGCAGATTATCGATCTGCTCCTGGGTGACGTTGGTGCCGACCTCGGACGTCCGCGTTTCGACCAGCCGCGTGCCGGTGACGACGATCGTTCCAGCATCGTTCGTCGTCGTCGCGGTTCCTTCCGCGGTACCCGTCGCCGGCGCGGCGGTATCGACATCGAGCGAGGCGGTCTGGCCGACCGACACGATGACCCGGCGGGTGACCTTGGCGCCGGCGGCGGCGCCGAAGCTGATGTCGTATGTGCCCGGTTGCAGGCCGGTGAGAACGTAGCTTCCGTCCGGACCAGCGGTCGTGTGACTGGCGGCCCCGTTTTCAACATTGACCGCGTTGATGACAGTGCCGGGCGCCGCGGCGGTCGAGGTTGTCACCTGGCCGCGGATGGTCGCGGTCGTCAGCTGCGCCATTGCTGGCGAGGCGGCGAGCAAGGACGTGGCGAGCAACGCCGTTCGCAACGCGCGGTTCATCCGGCTGCGGGTGATGGCCATGGTAGAATCCCTCCTGTTGATTTGACGGTTGTGTTCGGTTGCTGCTGGCGGCCGCGCGCGGTGGTCACGCGGGCAATGAGTTCGGGGGCGATAATGTGCGTCGCGCTGGCTTCCTCGCCGCGCATCCGGGCGATCAGCAATTCCATCGCCCGC
>JBDSMA010000213.1:0-2137 GCA_039916085.1 Sphingomicrobium sp. | reverse complement strand
GTCGCCCTTCAGCAGGCCGCGGCTGCCGACCGCGTCGCGGAACGGGCCATAAAAAGCCGAGGCATATTTGGCGGCATAAGCCATGATCGCGACGTCGACATGGCCGTCGCGCTCCAATGCCGAACGGATCGCGCCGACGCGGCCGTCCATCATGTCCGACGGGGCGACGATGTCGGCCCCGGCCGCCGCCTGGACCAGTGCCTGGTCGACGAGGATCGCCGTAGTGTCGTCGTTGAGGACCTGGCCGCGTTCGTCGGTCAGCCCGTCATGGCCGTCGGCGGTATAAGGGTCGAGCGCGACATCGGTGAGGATGCCGATTTCCGGCACCGCCGACTTTATCTCGCGGATCGCGCGGCAAATGAGGTTGTCGGGATTGAGCGCCTCGCGCGCGTCGGCGGTTCGAAGGGCCGGCGGGGTGTTGGGGAATAACGCGATGCACGGGATGCCGAGGGCGGCGGCGTCCCTGGCCTTGGCCGCGAGCCGATCGACCGACCAGCGCGACACGCCGGGAAGCGAGGCAAGCGGCTCCTCCTGATCCTTGCCGTCGGCGACGAACAAAGGCCAGATGAGGTCGCTGGCATCGAGGCGATGCTCGGCCAGCAAATTGCGGATCCATGGGGCCGAGCGGCCGCGCCGCATACGCAGGGCGGGGAAGGATGCTGAAGTCATGAAGATGCCCTTACCCGGTCGTATCGAGCGAAGTCGAGATACGTCCCTCGACTTCGCTCGGCACGAACGGCATGGGGAGCAATGCATCCACTGCCCAAACAAGCCATATTGATCGTCAACGCAATGAGCCGGAGCGGGGCCGAGGCGTTCGACCAGGCGCGCGACAAGCTGACCGCCGCCGGGATCGACCTGATCGAAGCGCATGCGATCGACGATCCGGCCAAGATGGACGGCGCTGTCAAGGACGCCATCGGCAAGGTGCCGATGGTCATTTTGGGCGGCGGCGACGGATCGCTGTCGAGTAATATCGACCATTTCCTGGGCAGCGAAACGGTGTTCGCGTTGCTGCCGTTGGGCACCGCCAACAGTTTCGCGGGGACGCTCGGAATCCCCAAGGACCTTGACTGCGCGGTGGCGGTGATCGCCGACGGGGCACGCAAGCGCATCGACCTTGGCTGCATCGACGGCGATTATTTCGCCAACGCCGCGGCGATCGGCCTGTCGCCGATGATCGCCGACAGCGTGCCGAAGGGATTGAAGCAGTCACTCGGGATGGTCGGTTATTTGCTGTGGGCGGTGCGCTGCGCGATCAAGTTCAAGCCGTTTCGCCTGACGATCGATGACGGCACCGCCAGGCGGACCCTGTGGGCGACCGAAGTGCGCATCGCCAACGGCACCCATCATGGCGGGGTCGAGCTGATCGAGAGCCAGGAAATCGACAGCGGGGTAATCGTCATCCAGGCGGTGACCGGCAAAAGGGTGATCGGCCTGGCATGGAGCTGGTTCGCGACATTGTTCAAGCTGAGGCGGCGGGCGCAGACCGTGACCGAATGGCGCGGCCGCAAGCTCCGGCTCGAGACGCGGCCGCGGCTAGCGATCTCGATCGACGGCGAGATTGCGGCCAAGACTCCGGTGACGGTCACCGTGGCGCGAGCGGCGATCACGATCGCCGCACCGCGCGATGGTCAGTTCGACATCGGCTGAGCGAGCCTAAAAGCGAAACTCATATTCGAGCAGCAGGCGGAGCTGGCCGTCGGTTTGCTTGCGCGCCTCGCCCAGCGCGAACAGATAGCCGGTCTCGATCCCCAGCTCGCCCGGGCCAAGATGCTCGATCTCTGTCTTGACGATCGGCCCGGCGAAATGCTCGGCGCGGGTGGTGAAATTGCGCGACGTACCGAGGTCGCCGAACGCGGCGGCGCCGAGGCGAAACTCACCGATCGTTTTCCAATCGGCCGACGCGGCATAGCCGAATTCGAGCGGCGCGCCGCCGGCCAGCGGCTTGGCCGCCTTGAGGTTGAGCCGCCCGTCGAAAGGGCCGCGCTTGTGCTGAAGGAGCAGCTTGGTCTCGATCGCATCGGGACCGCCGCGAACCGCCTCATATTCGGCGTAGAGCGCGGTATCGAGCCCGAGCGCGTCGATCCGGCCGAGGGTGAAGATGCCTTCGGCGGCGAAGGCTTCAAGCCTGCGA
>JBDSMA010000212.1:0-7362 GCA_039916085.1 Sphingomicrobium sp. | reverse complement strand
AGATATCTCAGAGCCGTGGAAGACCACCACGTTGATAGGCCGGGTGTGGAAGTGCGGTAACGCATGGAGCTAACCGGTCCTAATTGCTCTATTCGCGCTTGAGAATTCCACCATCATCGACAGTCCTTTCGGGATTGACGAAGATGGTTTGGTTCTCGGCTAGATGCCCAGAATGACATGCACGATTTCTAGAACTTGATGCCCCCTAATCGGGGGTAAGCGCTGGCCCCATAGCTTGGTGGCCATAGCGTCTGTGACCCACCCGATCCCATCCCGAACTCGGCCGTGAAACCAGACTGCGCCGATGGTACTACTGCTCAAGCAGTGGAAGAGTAGGTCGTCGCCAGGCTTTGAAGCCAGCGCTCATCGGGTTCCCGTCGAAGTGATACTTTGACGGGCGCCTCATCAAGAACCCATTCGCAATTTCGAAAAAGCCGCTGCCGGGGTTCCCAGCGGCGGCTTTTTTGATTGGTGGCGCGGGGTGGAGCAGCCCGGTAGCTCGTCAGGCTCATAACCTGAAGGTCGCAGGTTCAAATCCTGCCCCCGCAACCAACCAGAAAACCCGCCTTCGAGCGGGTTTTTTTGTGTCTTACTTACAAGGCCGCGCGACGAAGCTTGCCGGGCGGACGCAAGCTCCATGAATCTGACGCACTCCTCAGCAGCCCGGCGATCATCCGGTCGCCAAGCGGAGTCAGAATGGATTCGGGGTGGAATTGCAGTCCGATCTGCCCCGCTGCGTCATCACGGACGGCCATCGCCATGCCATCGAGCTCGGCGTCGATGCGCAATCGATCCGGCATCCCGGCAACCGGTGTGCACAGCGAATGGTAACGGCCGACCGTCAGCGGCGATGGCAGGTCCGCGAACGGCCCCTCGCCCGAATGATCGAGGCGCGAGACCTTGCCATGGTAGGCCGCGGTCGCCCGCTCAACCAGACCGCCGGCCTCGGTGACGATCGCCTGGTGGCCAAGGCAGATGCCGATCAGCGGCGCCCGCCCCTTGGCCAGGCTAATGAGCTCGAGGCAGCAGCCGGCATCGCGCGGCCCGCCAGGGCCCGGCGACAGCATCAACACTGCCCGCTCGACCAGCGCCCGCTCAAAGGCCGCGTCGGCGGCGATCGAATTGCGCACGACCGAAACCTTCGCGCCCGCCGCCCGGCACGCCTCGGCGAGGTTGAAGGTGAAGCTGTCACGGTTGTCGATGATCAGGACGTTCACATCACCGCCCCCAGCGCGGCAAGCACCGCGCTCGCCTTGGCCCGGGTCTCTGCGGCTTCGGTCAGCGGGTCGCTGTCGGCGACCACGCCGGCCCCGGCGCGGACTTCGGCGACTCCGTCGCGGACTAAGGCCGAGCGGATAACTACCGCGCTGTCCATTTCGCCGCCTGCGTTGATCCAGCCGATCGCCCCGCCATAGGGCCCGCGGGGCGATTTCTCGACTGCACGGATGAGTGCTGTCGCCGCAAGCTTGGGCGCACCCGACAGCGTCCCGACATTAAGGCAGGCGCGAATCGCGTCGATCGCGTCCCGCCCCTCGGCCAGCCGTCCCTCGACCGTCGATACGAGGTGCATTACCCGCGCGAACCGCTCGACCCCGAGCATCCGCGTCACCCGCCGTGTCCCCGGCGCCGCGACCCGAGCGACGTCGTTGCGCGCCAGGTCGACCAGCATCAGATGTTCGGCGACCTCCTTGGCGTCGAGCCTCAGGTCGGCCTCCATGCGCTCGTCGGCATCGGGCGTCGCGCCGCGCGGTCGGGTTCCGGCGATCGGGCTAACCGCCAATATCAGCGCCTCGCCATCGCGGCGTAGCTCGAGCGCGGTCTCGGGTGAGGCGCCAAACAGAGTGCCATGGCCGCTATTGAAGTAAAAATGATAAGCGCTTGGGTCGGCCGCGACGAGTCGGCGGAGCGCCGCCAGCGGATTGCCGCACCTTACCCGGAACGCGCGCGATGGTACCGCCTGGAAGATATCCCCGGCAGCGATGTGCTGTTTTAGCCGCTCGACCGTGGCGGCGAAGGCTGCATCGTCGATATCGGACTCGGCGCGGCTT
Organism: Sphingomicrobium sp.; assembly: GCA_039916085.1. Classification (GTDB taxonomy): domain Bacteria; phylum Pseudomonadota; class Alphaproteobacteria; order Sphingomonadales; family Sphingomonadaceae; genus Sphingomicrobium. The sequence goes on along the minus strand of JBDSMA010000212.1, from coordinate 5,314 downwards.
GGCTCCGCGACTGGCGTTGCCAAGGGAACATGTGTCGCCTCGCACCGGGCAACTAGCCGCGCCAGCCGGTCGGCGGCGAGGTGATGCTGGCGGTGCGCCACCGTCGTGTCGGCCGATCCGACCGCCAGCGCCAGCACCCGCGCCGCGCCCGACGGCTCGACCACGACCAGCGTCTCGGCGAGCAGGAAGACGAGGTCGGGGAAGTCACCGGCGGGGCGCGGGGGCAGCGCCTCGACCATATCGACATGATCGAACCCGACGATCCCGGCGGCGACCAGCGCGAACGGCTCGTCCCGGTCGTTCGGCACGGCGCAGCTGATCAGCGCGCGCAACGAATCAAGCGCGCTCGGCGCCCCTGCCCGCACTTCTTCGTCGGGATCGTCGCAGCGCTCGAACCGCAGCGCCACATGGCGTGGGCCGCGCTCGGTGACATGATCGGCGAGCCGCGCGGCGATCGGCGCGATGAGCAGCGCGCCGCTTTCGCTCATCGCCTCGATCCGCGCTTCGCCGCCGGTCGCTTCGAGCCGCAGCGCGGCGTCGGTTACGATCAGCGCCCGACCGTCGGTGCGCCGGAACAGCAGCGGGGCGCTGCCTTTGGCCGTCAATGCCGCGTGCAGGGCGACCGGGTCGTGCTGGCCGACCAGCCGGCGCGACACCAGCCCCGCCTCACCCTCGCCGGCATGACTCACAGCGACCGACCCATCACGGCGAGCAGCGCCTCGAGCTGCTTGCCCAACGCCAGCAACTGTTCGGGATACAGCGATTGCGGCCCGTCGCTCAGCGCCGACGGCGGATCGACATGGACTTCGACCATCACCCCGTCGGCACCCGCCGCGGCGGCCGCCAGCGCCATCGGCGTGACGAGTTCGCGGATGCCGGTGCCGTGCGACGGATCGACGATCACCGGCAAATGGCTCTTGGCCTTGAGCAGCGGCACCGCTGCAAGGTCGAGCGTGTTGCGAGTCGCCGTCTCGAACGTGCGGATGCCGCGCTCGCACAGGATCAGCTGGTCGTTGCCCGCGGCCAGCACATATTCGGCGGCCAGCAGCAGATCTTCGACCTTGGCCGCCATGCCGCGCTTCAGCACGACCGGTTTGCCAGCCCTGCCGACCGCCTTCAGCAGCGCGAAATTCTGCATGTTGCGCGCGCCGACCTGGAGCGCGTCGGCATGACGCGCGACCAGCTCGACATCGCCGCTCTCGATCACCTCGGTGACCACTGGCAGCCCGACCTCGCGCCCGACCTCGGCGAGCAGCACCAGCGCGTCGGGCCCGTGCCCCTGGAAGGCATAGGGGCTGGTCCGCGGCTTGTAGGCGCCGGCGCGCAGCACGCTCGCCCCCGCCGCCTTGGCGGCTTTGGCGCTGGCCAGGATCTGTTCCTCGTTCTCGACCGCGCACGGCCCGGCGATCAGCCCGAACCGGCCGCCGCCAAAGGTCGCATTGCCAATCCGGACCAAAGTGTCGTGGGGGTGAAGCTCGCGACTGACCAGCTTGTAGGGGGCGAGAATCGGCTTGACCGATTCGACCTGCGGCTCGGCCTCCAGGTCAAGTTCGGCGAGCACCCGCTCGTCGCCTAGCGCGCCGAGCACGACCCGCTCCGCGCCCGGCATGTGCAACGGCTTTAAGCCCTTGGCGGCGATCCGGGCGAGGATCTGGTCGACGTCTTCCTGCGACGCCTGGGGTTTCATGACGATGATCATGGGTTCAAACTTTCATGGGTTTGAGAGCAAGAAAAAAGGCCCGCGGGGCACGCGAGCCTTGGGGAAAAATCACCTCAAATGAGGCAATGAATCAGCCGTGCGCGCGCCATCGATCGGACAAGCGCCACCACCAGCCGCGCGACAGCGTCGTCGGCGTAAGGATCGCTAAGGGGTGGCAAATCTCGTGCATCGCCCGCAAAAGACCGTGGCCGGACCAACAAGTCAAGCGGTACGTCATTGTGCGGCGTCGGTCGTAACCGTGTGGATCAGCGTGGCTGGATTGCGGCCTAGCGTGAAGCGGTCTTGGCCGGGACGGCGGCGCCAGCCATGTTCGCCGCGACCAGCGGCTTGGCGCCATCGCCAAGGATGATGAACGCCGCCCAATAGAAGGGGTGCGAAGTTCTGCGGTCATCCATCAGGCCGCGCTGCGCTTCGCCCAGCGCCTGGGCCAGAGGCTCGCCCGGTCTGGCTCCAAGCAGACCGGAGATTAGCCGCTTGGTCGCGTCATACTCGTCGGGGACGGGCCAGTGGCTGGCGACGACCGAGCGCGCGCCCGCGCCAACGAAGGCGCGAACCAGCCCGTCGAGCGCGTAATTGCCGCCGGTCGCAATGCCCGCCTCGCGCGATGCGCCGACGCTCGCCGACCCAGCTGTGTCGCACGCCGACAAGATGACCACGTCGGCGTCAAGTTTGAGGTCGAAGATTTCCTTGAAACTCAGCAGCCCGTCCGAACCATCGGCGGCGAAACTGGTGACCAGCGCTGGCCGCGCCGGGCATTCGGGCCGCGGCGCGGTGACCAGCCCGTGCGTCGCGAAGTGGACAATCCGGAACTCGTCGAGCTTCTTGTCGGACAGGAGGGCCGTGTCGGTAAACGCCGCGTCGGTCACGATCCGGCTGTTGGCGGCCCCGAACATGGTTGCACCAAGCTTGAGCTCGTCAGCCGAAATGGGCCGCTGCCATACCTGGATCGGCCAGTCGCAATCGTCGGCTACGGCGACCGCCGGGCGGGCCACAGCCAGCGCGTTGTGGCCAAAGCCGAGATAGGCTTCGCGCGCACGGCTGGGCGCGATCGAGCGGACGTCGAGGAAGCTGCGCGGGCTGACCGAAATTGACACCTCGCGTCCGCGGCCGAGCCAATCGACCCCGGTGAAGTCAAACTCGTCGCCATTGGGCCGGGCAATTCGCGCCTTGTAGGCATCGACTCCGGCCTGCCGCGTCGGCAGTACATAGGGCGGCAGCTCGAGCATCGGCCCGTCGGGTTCAAATATCAGATGCTTCAGTCCGTTGAGTTCGGTGTCCATCGCCCCGAACAGTGTCAGGTAAAGCGCGCGCGCCCGGTCGAGATCGAACGGCACCACTTCAACCTGTCCATTCTTTTGGCTGACGATGCTGTCGCGGATTTTGGCGACTTCGCCGCCCATCGCGGTAGCGCTCGCGCTTAGCTTCATCGCCCGGGCGGCGCCGTGCGTCGCATAAAGCGCATAGATCGAATCATCGACGACCATCATCTTGTAATAGCCCTCGCCTGCGCGCAGCGCGGCCTGCAGTTCGGGCAAATCTACGCCGGTCGGCGATAGCGCCTTGTAGCGCGGATAGTCGGCCAGTTTGGCCTGCAGCGCGGTCTGCCCCGCGCGAAGCGAAGTCAGGCTGTCCTTTGATGCGGCCATCGCGGACAACTCGCTGTGGGTCGGCGCGGCTAACGCCGACAGGCGCGCCACTTCGGCCTCAGTGCGGACGATCTCCCGCGTCCTCGACACGGCCAGCCGGAACATCGCGCTGGCCTCGTCATTACCGGCCGACAATTGGCGCGCCAGGATCGCTTGGGTTTGAGCGACGCCGGGCCGCTGCAGCACTTGCGCGGCGCGGAACATGCCCGCCGCGGCATCGGGCGAACCGTCCTTTGCGAGGATTTCGAAATAGGGTGCCAACAGGCCGCGCAATGCCGCGCTGCTGTCGGCGACGTTGCTGCTGTCCTTGACCACCGAATCGAATAGCAAGCGCGCGCCGGCGCTGTCACCCGCACGCAACAGGAAGCCGGCCTTGCGCGCCCGCGCCGACAGCAATGCCGGGCTGTCCGGGAAGCTCGCCGAGAGCGAAGCGATGGCCTTGTCGAATGTCGCCAACGCGCCGGTGCGGTTGCCCGAGGCCTCGTCGACCAACGCCCGCTCAACCGCGATCTCGCTCTGCAGCCAGCTGGTCGACAACACCTTGCCGTCGCGCACTCGGGCCATGTCGGCGCGCGCTTTGTCGAGCTTGGCCGCTGCTTCGGGCAATTTGCCCTCCAGCCGCAGGGCGATGCCCGCAAGCGAAGTGGCTTGGGCATCGAGCACGGCGCCCCGTTCGGCCTGTGTCAATCCAGAGCCGAGTTGCGCGACCTGCTGGGTGCTGGTGCTCGACCGGTTGATCAGCGCGGCCATCGGAACGGTAATCAAGCCGCCACGGATTTCCGCGTCCTGATTATTCTCCATTACGTCGGACACTTTGCGTGACAATTCCTCGATCGCGCCTTCGCCGTCCCGTTGGTTAAGCGCATTGGTCGCGCGATAATTTCGCAGTAGCCGCTGGATCACGCCGTCGCCTTGCGGCGCTACCGCTTCGGCCCTTGCCATCAGCCGCAGTGCGGCCGAGAAATTGCCAAGGTTAGATTGCTGCAGTCCCTGGTTCGCATAGGCTTCGGCCAGGCTCGCCGCGTCGCTGCCCTCGCGGCTGGCAAGGTCTTCGAAGAATTCAGCGGATTCGGCGAAGCGCGCACCATTGCCACGCGAATAGGCTTCCGCGCGCGCGCCGGCGGTATCAAGCGATCCGGCTTGAGTCCTCGCGAAAGCGGCCGGGTCGCTGACCTCGGTCGTCGCCACCTGGACGACGCCGCTCTGCGGCTTGTCGAGCGCGATCGTCGCCAGCGCCAGGCGCAGCGCGGGATCATAGCCGGCAAGTCCCTCGCTGACATAGCTCGTCTTTCCGCGGCGGACCGCGTAGCGCAGATAATCGAGGCTGCTGCTCGCGTCGTGGCAGCGCGCGGCGGTGACTGGCCCGAGCCCGGTGATGGTCGCGGCAACCGGCTTGCAGTCGACGGCCCCCGCCGGAAGCGCGCTTTTCACCGTCATCAAATCCGATGCGCCGCGGATCGCGAGCACGCTGCCGACGGGTGAGGCGGCGTCTCGACAAGTGATCAAATAGGCACGGTCGAACATGTTCTTCAGCCGCGGATCAGTCGGTTTCGACTGGGCGGTGCACAGCACTCCGGCGTCGCCCAGCCGGAAGCTGTTGCGGGTCGAGATCGGCTGGTTGACGGATCTGGCGGCCATCGCCGTGCCCGTGGCGAGGCTGGCGAGCATCGTCGCGGTAAGCAGGGCCGGCGTCAGCATTCGAGCGCGAACAGCCATCATTTTTCTCCCTGGGTCGGGCTGCAGGTTTGTCCTTGGACCGGTGTGCACGGTTCATCCCCTGTTACGGAGTTTACCCCCGTGCCGATTAGCGCGGAGTTGCCGCCGCCGCTGATCGGCTCGTCAGTCTCGTCGTCAGTTTCCATCGGCCGCGTGTCGAACAACGGTTGCGGCGGCACAATCGGGCTGCTGGCGCTTTCGTTCCCGCCACTCTCCTTATCATCCGCGATCG
>JBDSMA010000211.1:0-2053 GCA_039916085.1 Sphingomicrobium sp. | reverse complement strand
AGCAGCGCATCAACCGGATCGTCATCGCTCGCTTCGCGCCGGTACTCGCCCGCATCGGATTCGTCCCGCGCGCCGGCGAGCCGGTAATGGTCGCCACGCTCCGGCCGCGGCTGATCGCCATGCTTGGCAAGGCCGGCGATCCGCAAGTCAAGCGCGAGGCAGCCCGGCTGTTTGCGGCGCTGGCGACCGACCCCAACGCGATTCCGGGATCGCTCAAGACGACCTGGTTGTCGGTTATCGGGGACACCGCCGACGGCGCCACCTGGGATCGGCTCCACGCCATGGCCAAGGCGGCGACCAGCGCGACCGAACGTTCAGCTTATTACACCAACCTCGCTTCGACCGAAGACCCGATATTGCTTCAGCGGACCCTCGACCTGGCGTTGACCAATGAACCCGGCGCGACGATCAGCGCGTCGATGATTGGCGCGGCGGCAGCCAGCGACCCCGACCTCGCGCTCGATTTCGCGCTGGCGCACCTCGACCGGATCGCGGACCTGGTCGATAAGTCGGCGGCGTCGAGCTTCATCGCCCGCTTGGGCACCGGCAGCGTGCGTCCGTCGACGATCGACAAGCTCAACGCTTATGCCGCGGCCCATGTCGCCGCCGACGACCGCAAGCCGATCGCGCGGGTAATCGCGGCGATCCGCGCGCGGCTGGCGGCGAACCCGAGGATCCGGGCCGAGACGCTGGCCTGGCTCAACGCCAACCGGCTCTAGGCAGCGAGCTTCTCCGAGGCTTCGCTGCGGGTCTTCATGTAGAGCCAGGCGACCGACCCGGCGAACAGAACGAGGCCGATCGGTACCGCCCAGGCAAAGTCCTTGACCAAGGCGAGCGGACTGTCGTTGTTGGTTGCCCCGACGATTGCCGCGAAGGCCACGCCGAACAGCGATTCGCCAACGATCAGGCCGGTCGCCATCAACACCCCGAGCCGCTTGGCGAATGCCGGGTCGGGCGCGCGCTCGGCCCATTTGTTGTAGAAATGGCCGATTGTCGCACCGACCGGAATGAGCATGGTCAGCGACATCGGCAAATAGATACCCATGCCCACCGCGAGCGGCGGCAGCGAATATTTGCCGGAGCGGCGCAGCAGTTCGTCGACAATGATGATCCCCACGCCGATGCCCGCGCCGAGCCCGATCAAATTCCAGTCGAGGCTACCGCCGAGGACGCCCTGGGCGATCGCGGAAATCAGTGCGGCCTGCGGCGCGGCGAGCGCGTTGGGGCCGGCGCCGGGCGCACCCTGGAAACCAAACGCGTCGTTGAGGATGGTCAGGATCGGCGGGATAACCACCGCGCCGAAGATTACGCCGAGGACCAGCGCGACCTGTTGCCGCCACGGCGTGGCGCCAACCAGCTGACCGGTCTTCAAATCCTGGAGGTTGTCATTGGCGATGGTCGCGACGCCGAAGATGATGGCGGTCACGAACAAAGCGAAAGCGACCAGACTCTTCGACGCATCGACCCCGATGTTGCGGCCGAAGATGGCGGCGAGGATCAGCGAGATGCCGAGCACGGTCAGGATTCCGACGCCCGACACCGGGCTGTTCGACGCGCCGATCAGGCCGGCCATATAGCCGGTAATGGCGGCGATGATCGCGCCGGCGACGAGGATGTAGAGCAGGCTGAGGCCAATCGTCAGCGCCGGGGCGGCGGCAATCGGGCCGCTCTGGGCGAAAGCCGAAAGCAGCAGACCGATGGGGATCATCGAGCCGAGGATGGTGCCGCCGACGATGCCGATCGGCAGGTCGCGCTCGGTTAGCGCGAGCCCCGCCTGGCCGCCATCGCGCCGGGCGCGGCTGGCGGCGATGGCCGAGGTCACGCCTTTGATGATCGGGCCAATGATCTTGAGCAGCGTCCAGATCGCGGCCACGCCGATCGTCCCGGCACCGATGAAGCGGACCTTGGCCCGAAACACGGTCGACACCAGCGTTCCGAGATCGGCGGCCGAGCCGAGCCCGCCGAGCCCGGTCTGCCACGGAACGAGCACGAACCAGCTGATGATCAAGCCGACCAGCATGGCGATGCCAACGGCCATGCCGACCAGGTGGCC
>JBDSMA010000210.1:0-3077 GCA_039916085.1 Sphingomicrobium sp. | reverse complement strand
GGCGACCCGATTGCCCTGGTAGTCGAAACCGGCTGCCGCTATTTCTCCGCGCTCGATTATCCCGGCGAGGTCGAGGTCGGCATCCGCGTTGCGCAGCTGGGCCGCTCCAGCGTCACCTACCAGCTGGGCGTGTTCGCGGTGAATGTTGATGAAGCGGCGGCCGAAGGCCACTTCACCCACATCACCGTCGATCGGGAGAGCCGCCGCCCGGTGGCACTGCCGGAGGAGTGGCGGGTAAAGTTGAAGGCGCTGAGCTAAGTCATCCGGGGAACGATCAACCGCAAATTCGCTCCCGCGCCGCGTCATATTCACGGGCCAGCCGATCGACCAGCTCGGCCGTCGGCACCACCTTGTCGATCACGCCGATGCCCTGGCCCGATCCCCAGATGTCGCGCCACGCCTTGGCGCCGCTGGCCGACTGAAAATTCATCGCGTCGGGCCCCGGCGCGTCGAGCTTCTCCGGGTCGAGCCCGGCGGCGACGATCGATGCGCGCAGATAATTGCCGTTGATGCCGGTGAACAAAGCCGAATTGACGATGTCGCCGGCACCGCCATCGACGATGCCCTGCTTGTAGGCGTCGCTCGCGCGCGCCTCGTTGGTGGCGATGAACGGCGAGCCGATGTAGGCAAGGTCGGCGCCTATCGCCTGCGCCGCGAGTACCGCGCCGCCGGTGGCGATTGCGCCCGACAGGATCAGCGGCCCGTCGAACCAGGCGCGAATTTCCTGGATGAGCGCGAACGGCGACCATTTGCCGGCATGGCCGCCGGCCCCGGCGGCGACCGCGATCAGGCCATCGGCGCCTTTGTCGATCGCCTTGCGGGCGTAGCGGTCGTCGATGATGTCGTGGAGCGTGATCCCGCCCCACGAGTGGACCGCGTGGTTGAGGTCCTCGCGCGCGCCGAGCGAGGTGATGGTGATCGGCACCTGCCATTTGGCGCAAATCGCGATGTCGGCTTCGAGCCGGTCGTTCGAGCGGTGGACGATCTGGTTGACCGCGAATGGCGCCGACGGCGCGTCGGGGTGGTCGCGGTCGTGCGCCGCGAGCGCCTCGGTGATTTCGTGAATCCACTCGTCGAGCTGGCTTTGCGGCCGGGCGTTCAAGGCCGGGAAGCTGCCAACCACGCCCGCCTTGCACTGGGCGATTACCAAGTCCGGATTGGACACGATGAACAACGGCGCGCCGATGACCGGCAGTCGCAATTGCGACAGGGATGGTGGCAAGCTCATGGGCGCGCGCTCTTTCAGTTCGATCCTGAAACCCTCTAGCTTGGGGTTAGCCCAAGCGCGAGGGTGCAAATCACCGCGTTGCACAGCGGCGATGCGCCCGGCATAGGAAGGCGCGAATCCGGCATGGTAGGCCGGCGATGGAAGGGTAAAATGAGATTTCTGTCCCTTGAACTCGAGACTATTCTACGCGCCGCGCCGCGCCACTGGCTGGTGACCGGCGCCGCCGGCTTCATCGGATCGAACCTCGTCGAATGCCTGCTTGGCGCCGGACAGCACGTCACCGGTCTGGACAATTTCGCGACCGGGCATCAGCGCAACCTCGATGAGGCACTGGCCGCGGTCGGCGCCGAAGCGGCGAGGCGATTCCGCTTCGTTGGCGCCGACATTCGCGACCGCGCCGATTGCGAAAAGGCGATGGAGGGAATCGAATTCGTCCTCCACCAGGCCGCGCTTGGCTCGGTGCCGCGATCGATGGCCGACCCGCTCGCCAGCCATGACGCCAACGTCACCGGCTTCATCAACCTGCTCGATGCCGCGCGCCGCGCCGGGGCGAGCCGCTTCATCTACGCCGCGTCAAGCTCGACCTACGGCGACGACCCGTCGCTGCCCAAGCGCGAGGACGTGATCGGCCTCCCGTTGTCGCCCTATGCCGCGACCAAGCTGATCAATGAAATCTACGCCGCGGTCTATGCCAAGAGCTTCGGCTTCCGCGCCACGGGGTTGCGCTATTTCAACGTGTTCGGCCCGCGCCAGGATCCAGATGGTGCCTACGCCGCGGTCATCCCGAAATGGACCGCGGCGATGCTCCGCGACCAGGAGGTCGTGGTCAATGGCGACGGAGAAACAAGCCGCGACTTCTGCTTCATCGCCAACGCCGTGCAGGCGAATATCCGCGCCGCGCTCGCCCCCGACGCGGCGCAGGGCGAAGTGTACAATGTGGCGGTTGGCGAGCGCACCAGCCTCAACCAGTTGTTCGGGATGCTCAGGGAAGGGCTCGGCCGACACCAGGTCCATTATCAACGCGAGCCCCGATTCGCCGATTTTCGCCCCGGCGACGTGCGCCATACGGAGGCCGACATCAGCAAGGCGCGGGAGGCGTTCGGCTATCAGCCGACCCAGGACATCGCCGAGGGGCTGGCGATCGCGCTGCCGTGGTACCTTGAGTTTTTCCGCCGCGCTGGTGGCGATCAAGGCACCGCGCGGCCGACGACGTTGCCGGCCGGCGCATAGCGACAGACCAGCACGTCCTCGCCCCGTGCCGAAGCGAGGCCGCAGCCGAGCTGGGTCGAACCGCGCCAGATCATTTGCGAATAATGGCCGACGTCGGCCCATTGTCCATTGCCGCTGACGTCGGGAAAAATGCCGGCCCGGAACAGGCGCCGCTCACCGGTCCAACTGCCAACCATCTCGGCGATATTGTAGGCTCCCGTCGTCCCGCGCCACAGATTCTCCCCCTGGCCAATGCGGGCCTCTCGCGGGGAATGGGCGAAGCGCCCGCTGGCGGCCAGTGCGCGCGCATAAGCGATGGCGGCAGCCTCGAGGGCAGGATCCCAGCCTATCGGCGGAACCCCGACCCGCTGCCGCTCGAGATTGTGCAGCGCGAGAATTTCGGCGCTTATTGGCGCGTTCGATTGGGCCATTGGCCGCTGGAAGTTCGCCGGTGGCGGGCCGGCGGACGAGGGAGCGGAATAAGCGATGCAACCCGCGAGAACGATAGGCAGCGGCGCGGCTGAGAGCAATCTGTAGGCGACGCGCATCACTTGGCTCCTGAATGTTCCTGCTCCCAGTAGCGAGCGAAAGTTGAAAGCGTGTGAATCGATCACAGAATTCGCCAATATCTGTCGATTTT
>JBDSMA010000209.1:0-4422 GCA_039916085.1 Sphingomicrobium sp. | reverse complement strand
TCGGCCGACAGCGAACCCGAAATCTATGCCACCACCAAGCGCTTCGGCACCGTGCTCGAGAATGTCGTGATGGACGAGGAAACGCGTACGCTTGACCTCGACGACGCGACCCTCGCCGAGAACAGCCGCGGGGTCTATCCGATCGACTTCATCCCCAATAGTTCCGAGAAAAACATGGGGCCGTTGCCGCAGAATGTGGTGATGCTGACCGCCGACGCATTCGGCGTGCTGCCGCCGATCGCCCGGCTGACGCCGGACCAGGCGATGTACCATTTCCTGTCGGGCTATACCGCCAAGGTCGCCGGCACCGAGATTGGCGTGACCGAGCCCGAGGCGACCTTTTCGACCTGCTTCGGCGCGCCGTTCATGCCGCGCCATCCGTCGGTCTATGGCAATCTGCTCAAGCAGCGCATCGCCGAGGGCCATGTCACCTGCTGGCTGGTCAACACCGGCTGGACAGGGGGCAAATATGGCGTCGGCAACCGGATGCCGATCAAGGCTACGCGCGCACTCCTCAATGCCGCGCTCGACGGCAGCCTCAACCAGGCCGAGTTCCGCAAGGATCCTAACTTTGGCTTCGAAGTGCCGGTCGCTGTGCGCGGTTTGGACGTATTGGGCATCGACAGCGATATTCTCGACCCGCGATCGACGTGGGCCGACAAGGACGGGTACGACCGCACCGCGGCCAGACTGGTTGACCTGTTCGTCGATAATTTCGCCGAGTTCTCGGACCATGTCGAGGAAGGCGTCCGCCAGGCCGGCCCGAAGGTCGCCGCCACCGCTTGAACGGAACGGCAACGCGCGCCGATCATTAAGTGTCAGTTCCCCAGGGAGGAGTCGGCCGATGGACTTGATGAACGGGCTCGCCCACACTGGCGGTGTTGAGGCAATTTCGCGCGAGCTGGGCGTCGATCAGTCGACCGCGCAGAGCGGCCTCGGTGCGCTGCTTCCGGCGGTCGTCGATGGCATGCGCGGTCAGGCCGACAGCCATCCGCAGGGGTTCGGCGGCTTGGCCTCGATCCTGGCCGGCCTCGGTGGGGGCGGCCTGTTGTCGAATGTCGTTGCGCCAGAGCCGACCAACATCAGCCAGGGCAATGAAGTGCTCGGCCAGATATTCGGCAACAAGGATACCAGCCGTGCGGTCGCGGCCGATGCGTCGCAGAAGAGCGGCCTGTCGCCCGACCTGTTGAAGAAGATGCTGCCAATTGTCGCCATGCTCGTCGCCGGTTACCTGTCCAAGCAGACCCAGGCCGCGCCGGCGCCGGCAGGTGCCGATGCTCCTCCCGCGGCAGCGCCAGACAGCGGCATCCTCGGCCAGATCCTCAATAGCGCTGGCGGCGGCGGAATTCTCGGCTCGATCCTGGGTGGGCTTACTCGCCGCTAGCGCGGATGCCCACTTGACGCGTACCGCCCCGGCTTTCAGCAGGACAGGATGACGCTTACCTTATTCGACCGGCCGGCACTGCTGTTCCTCCCCGCGAGCAACCCGCGGGCGATCGCCAAAGCGCGGACCAGTGCCGCCGACCTCGTCATCCTCGACCTCGAGGATGCGGTGAGGCCTGAGGACAAGGCCGGCGCCCGCGCCGCGGCGATTGAAGCGTTGGCATCGCCCTGGCCGATGCCGGTGGCGATCCGGGTCAACGGCACCGCCGCCGCGGAGCACGCCGACGACCTCGCCGCCGTCACTGCCTCGAACTGCGACCTGGTCATCATCCCTTCTGTCCGCGCCGTCACCGACATCCCGGTCATGACAAAGCCGGTCGCGGCGATGATCGAAACCGCCGCCGCCGTGCTCGATGCAGCCGCCATCGCCCGGGCCTGTCACGCGCTGATCGCCGGGACCAATGACCTTGCCGCCGACCTCCAATTGCCAATGGGGGCGGGGCGGGCCTCGATGGGCTATGCCCTGCAGCACATCCTCCTCGCGGCCCGCGCCGCCAGCATCGCCGCGTTCGACGGCGTGTTCAACCGGCTCGACGATCCCGCCGGCTTCGCCGCGGAAGCCGCCGCCAGCCGCGCGCTGGGCTTTGACGGAAAGAGCCTCATCCACCCCGACCAGATCGCGCCGTGCCATGCCGCCTTCGCGCCATCACCAGGCGAACTCGACCGAGCCCACCGCCTGATCGCCGCCGCATCGGGCGGTGCCGAGCGGTTCGAAGGAGCGATGGTCGAGGCGATGCACGTCGCCGCCGCCCGGGAATTGATCGCCCGATACGGCTGACAGTACTTGGCGAATCGGCCAATCGCTGCCAAAGGCGCGCATGGCCCAACACAACGCGCTCCCCGACATCCCGCTTGGACTGACCTTCGACGACGTGCTGCTTCAGCCGCTCGCCTCGGACATCCTGCCGTCCGCTGTCGACACCAGCACCTTCCTCACCCGGTCGATCTCGCTCAACATCCCGATCCTGTCGTCGGCGATGGACACCGTGACCGAAGTCGACATGGCGATCGCGCTGGCCCAGCTGGGCGGGATCGGCGTGCTTCACCGCAACATGGACGTCGAGCAGCAGGCGGCAGTGGTGCGCGCGGTCAAGCGCTTCGAAAGCGGCATGGTCGTCAACCCGATCACCATGACCCCCGACCAGTCGCTCGCCGATGCGCTCGATCTGATGAAGACCAACCGCATCAGCGGCATTCCAATCGTCGAGAAGAGCGGAAAGCTGGTCGGCATCCTCACCAATCGCGACGTGCGCTTCGCCGAGAATCCGCGCCAGCCGGTCCGCGAATTGATGACCGCCGACAATCTCGCCACGGTCCGCGAGGGCGTGACGCAGGAGGAAGCGCGGCGGATCCTTCACCAGCGGCGGATCGAGAAATTGCTGGTGGTCGATGACGGCGGCCATTGCGTCGGCCTGATCACCGTCAAGGATATCGAAAAAGCGGTAGCGTCGCCGCTTGCCACCAAAGACGGCGAGGGCCGACTGCGCGTCGCTGCAGCGACGACCGTCGGCGACAATGGCTTCGAACGTTCGCGCGCTTTGGTCGAGGCCGGCTGCGACTGCATCGTCATCGACACCGCTCACGGCCACAACCGCGACGTCGCCCGCGCGGTCGAGCGGCTGAAGGCATTGTCCAACAGCGTCCAGGTGGTCGCTGGCAACATCGCCACCGCCGACGCCGCCAAGGCGCTGGTTGACGCCGGGGCCGACGCGATCAAGGTCGGCATCGGCCCGGGCTCGATCTGCACCACCCGGATCGTCGCCGGGGTCGGGGTGCCTCAGCTGAGCGCGGTGTTGGCCGCCGCCTCGGCCGCGTCGAAAGCCGGCGTGCCAGTTATCGCAGACGGTGGCATTCGTACTTCCGGTGACATCGCCAAGGCGCTGGCCGCGGGCGCTTCGACCGTGATGGTCGGCTCGCTCCTCGCGGGAACCGATGAAGCGCCGGGCGAAACTTTCCTCTATCAGGGCCGCGCTTACAAGGCATATCGCGGCATGGGCAGCGTCGGCGCGATGGCGCGCGGCTCTGCCGACCGCTATTTCCAACAGGACATCAAGGATCAACTGAAGCTTGTCCCCGAAGGCATCGAGGGCCAGGTCGCCTACAAGGGGCCCGCGCGCGACATCATCCATCAATTGGTCGGTGGGGTGAAGGCGGCAATGGGCTACACCGGCAGCCCGACCATCGCCGACTTGCAACAGCGCGCGAAGTTCGTCCGCATCACCAACGCGGGCTTGAGCGAGAGCCACGTCCACGACGTTACCATCACCCGCGAAGCCCCCAACTATCCGACGCGCTAGGTGATCCCCGCCTCACGCACCCAGGCCGCGATCGAAATTCTTGACCAGGTCATCGCCTCGGCCGAGGCCGATGGCGCGCCCGCCGACGCGCTCGTCCAGCGTTATTTCAAGACCCGCCGCTATGCTGGGTCGAAGGACCGCCGGGCGGTGCGGGAGCTGGTCTTCCGTGTTATCCGCGCGATCGGCGAGCGACCCGCCAGCGGCAGATCGGCGATGCTCGCGCTGGTTGCTGCCGATGGCGAGCTGGCGGCCACGTTCGACGGCTCCGCGCACGGTCCTTCAGCGATCGGTGACGGCGAGCAAGTCGCGGAACTGGGCCTCCTGCCGCGCTGGATTGAAGCCGAGCTGTCGCCGCTGGTCACGCCCGACGAATGGTCGGCCTTGCTCGACCGCGCGCCGCTCGATCTTCGGGTCAACGCGGCGCGCTGCCGGCGTGATGTCATGGCGGCACATTTCCCGGGCGCCAAGCCGACCCTTCTCAGCCCGTGGGGCCTGCGACTTCCAGCGGACAGCCAGGTCAGCACCGATCCGGCCTTCATCGACGGGCGTGTCGAGGTTCAAGACGAGGGCAGCCAGATGATCGCGCTGGCCTGCGCCGTCGCCGAGGGCATGACGATCGTCGACCTGTGCGCCGGGGCCGGGGGCAAGGCGCTGGCGCTCGCTGCCGTGGCGCCCGGCGCGC
>JBDSMA010000208.1:0-2023 GCA_039916085.1 Sphingomicrobium sp. | reverse complement strand
GGATCCACGCCGAGTGCTCGCAGCTTGGCCGCCCCGCCATGCTCGCTCAGTCCATAGACTATATCGAACCGGCGATAGAGGCGCCCGCAATAGTCATAGCCGCGTTGCGCCGCCCAGTCGCCGACGCTTGTGCCGAGGAAGCGCGTTAGCGGCCGGCGCACATAAACGGTCGGGAAGTCAGTCATGTAAGCCGCGACGGTGGCCGTTGCCGGATTTTCCCGCGCATAAGCGAGCACCGCCCAGGGCAGATTATAGGCGTCCTGGCATTCGATCAGGTCGGGACGGTAGCGGTCGAGCGCGGCGCGGACCGCGCGATTGCGCAGGAGCAAGCGGTAATTGGGACTGCCCGGAACCCGCGGCGACGCGATTTCGACGGTGATCGCTCGCCCCTTTTCCTCGACCAGCGTCCGATCTTCGGCGCCTGGCACGATCAGCAAGTGGGCAGCGTTGGTATTTTCCAAGATATGGCGGCGCTTGTGCCGCAAGTAGGTGCCGACGCCGCCGCCGACCGCCGACCAGCTCTGGGTGACGTCGGCGTAGAGCGGGCGCCCATCGGCATTGTCACGGATCATGTCACGCGCCATGGCCAGCTAAAGGCCCTCAACTCGGCTGGTGACACCCTTTAAACTGTCGGAAATTCTTACGGATAGCCCCCAGCTGCCTATGCCTTGGATCATAGTTTTTCCTGATTTTCCGACAAAAAGGTCAATTGGCACGCCGAATGCAAAAGTAAATTCGTCCACTTGGTTCCACAACCAAATAAAAGGGCGGTGCAGCGGTTTCTGGTCCCCTGCGCCGCCCTTTTTTGATGAGGCACCGCCGGAGTGGCGATCAGGCCGCCGTGGCCCCGACGAGCTGCTTCAATTCGCCGCTCTCGAACATCTCCATCATGATGTCCGACCCGCCGACGAATTCGCCTTTGACATATAATTGGGGAATGGTCGGCCAGTCCGAATAGTCCTTGATCCCGCCGCGAATGTCCTGGTCGGCGAGGACATCGACCGTCTCGTAAGGCACTCCGAGGTGATCGAGGATGGCAATCGCCCGGCTGGAGAAGCCGCACTGCGGGAACAGCGGGCTGCCCTTCATGAACAGCACCACTTCATTGCCTTGGACCAGCGCGTCGATGCGCTGCTTCACGTCACTCATTGATGGTCTCCCGAGGGCACCGCGGTTTCAAGCTGCAGTGCATGAAGCTCACCCCCCATGCGCCCCCCAAGCGCCTTATACACCAATTGGTGCTGGCGCACCCGGCTCATCCCGGCAAAGCTGTCGGCGACGACCCGCGCGGCATAATGGTCGCCGTCGCCCGCCAGGTCGCGAATCTCGACCACCGCGTCGGGGATTGCCGCCACGATCAGCGCCTCGATGTCGGCCGCGGCCATGGCCATCCTTATTTGCTCGATTCGATCATCTGGCGCCGGGCCTCGACCTGCTTGTGGTTTAATACTTCGCGGATGCGCTCCTCGTCGGTATCGATCCCGGCCGCGGTCAGGTCGCCGAGCAGTTTGCGCACCACGTCATCGTCGCCGGCTTCCTCGAAGTCGGCCCGGATGACGTCCTTGGCATAGCTTTCGGCCTCGATCTCGGTCAGGCCCATCAGCCGCCCCGCCCATTCACCGAGCAGACGATTGCGGCGCGCCATGATGCGAAACTGCATTTCCTCGTCACGCGCAAACTTGGTCTCGAACGCGCGCTCGCGGTCATCGAACTGGGTCATTCATCGTCCTCGTTTACTGTCGAACGCCAGATAGGCGGACGGGGGCGCCGACGCAACGCGAATGGCGCCCGACCGCTAACCGAGCGTTACCACGACTTTGCCGATGACGTTGCGCGCGGCGAGTGCGGCAATCGCGTCGCCGCCGCGCTCAAGCGGATAGGTCGCGCTGACCCGCGGGCTAATCTTGCCTTCGTCCCACAGCCGGAACAGCGTTTCGACATGCGCCGCATTGGCTTGCGGGTCGCGCGCCGCGAATGCGCCCCAGAACACGCCGCACACGTCGCAACTTTTGAGCAGGGTCAG
>JBDSMA010000207.1:0-3929 GCA_039916085.1 Sphingomicrobium sp. | reverse complement strand
GCTCGCCATAGCCGAGGAAGTTGAGCAGCAACGGCTGGTCGGGGGCAACCGCCAGCGCCGCCTGCAATTCGGCGCGCGCCTCGGGCCAGCGATTAAGCTCCTCAAGCTGGTCGGCGCGCAGCAAGCGGTAGGTCCAGCGGTTGGCCGCGCCGAGCGCGTCAGCGCGGGCGGCGGCGGCGGCATAGGCCTCGGCCGCCGCGCCATGATCGCCCGAATCGCGCAAGGCGTCGCCGAGGCGGGAGAAATCGGCGGGCGCGGCTTTGGCACCTACTGTGGCCAGCGCGGCGCGGGAGAAGGCCACCGCCTCAGCCTTGCGCCCCATCGCGGTCAGCACCCGCGCCTCGGCATCGCGGGCGTCGCTGATGAACGGGTCGTCGGCGGGGACGGTGTTGAGCACCGCCAGGGCTTCGCTCCGCCGCTCCTGGCGGTCGAGCAGCAAGGCCAGGAGGATTGCAACCTGGCTGCTGTCCGGCGACGCCAGCCGAGCGGTCTGGGCCAGCGCAATCGGCAGCGCCTCCTCATGCGAATCGATCAAAGCGACGGCGATCGCGCTGAGCAGTTCAGCATAAGCGGCGGCCGGAGTGGCGATGGCGATGCCTTTGGCTGCCGGGCGACGCGGATCGATGCTCCGCGCGTCTTCGTCGGCGGCGAGCAGTGCCGCGGCGTCGGCTTTGTCGCCAGCCCGGCGCAGACCCTCGGCAAAGGCCAGGCGCAGCCGCAGCGCGCGTCCGCCGGCGCTGTCCAGCGCCTTGGAAATGAGCGGCGTGGCCTCCTTGGCCCGGCCGCGCTGCAGCAGGAGGAAAGCGCGTTGCTCGTCGAGGAATGGCGCGATCAATGTCTGGCCCACGGCTGCGCCTTCGAGCGGTTTCAGCGGGTCGCGCCCGGCATCGCTTTCGCTCCACGCCCGCAGCAGCGGCGCGAGAAAACCGCCGTCGCCGTCGCTGGTCCGCTCGTTGATCAGCGCCAGCGCCTCGCCAGTGCGATTGCGACGCAGCGCATCGGCCACCAGAAGCAGTCGCGCGTCGAGGCCAAGGTCGTCGACCGGCATCCTGCGCGCCGTCGCCAAGGCCAGGTCGAACGCCCCGGCGCTAATTGCCGCGGTGGCGGCGCGATGTGCCAGCAGCATGTCCGCCGGATGGCTGTCCGCCAGACTGGCGTACAGCCGGGCGGAGAGCAGCGGGTCGCCAAGCGCCTCGGCGGCGCGGGCGCGCACATAGGTCAGCTGAGAGTCGCCAGTATCCAGGCGCGGCGGCAGGGCATTGGCGGGCATCGCGGCGCCCAACAGCACGGCGCCGGCAGCGGCAGTTTTCAGGCGGCTACATATTGGGATAATTCGGTCCTCCGCCACCCTCGGGCACCACCCAATTGATGTTCTGGGTCGGGTCCTTGATGTCGCATGTTTTGCAATGGACACAGTTCTGCGCATTGATCTGAAGGCGCGGTGAACCAGCCTCTTCGACAATCTCGTAAACCCCCGCCGGGCAATAGCGCTGCTCCGGCGAATCATAGAGCGCGAGGTTGACCGTGATCGGCACCTCGGCATCCTTGAGCGTCAGGTGGACCGGCTGGTCCTCCTCATGATTGGTGTTGGAGATGAACACCGACGACAGCCGGTCGAAGGTCAACACCCCGTCGGCCTTGGGATAGGCGATCGGCTGATAACGATCCTTGCGCCCCAGCCGCGTGTGATCGGCGTGGAGCTTCAGCGTCCACGGCGTCTTCAGCCTGAGCCAGTTGAGCCACATGTCGAGTCCGGCGAAGATCGTGCCGAACGTCCCGCCCCATTTGGCGACCGCGGGCTGAGCATTGCGGACCATCTTCAACTCGCTCGCCACCCAGCTCGACCCCAGCGCCGGCTCGTAATCGGCGAGCACATCGCAGCGACGGTCGGCAGAAATCGCGCTGAACGCGGCTTCGGCGGCGAGCATCGCCGACTTCATCGCCGTGTGCGTGCCCTTGATCCGCGGCACGTTGAGGAATCCCGCCGCGCAGCCAATCAGCGCGCCGCCTGGAAATGCCAGTTTTGGAATCGCCTGCCAGCCCCCCTCGTTGATCGCCCGCGCGCCGTAGGAAACACGCTTGCCGCCCTCAATCTCGGCGCAGATCGCGGGGTGCAATTTCCACCGCTGGAATTCCTCGAACGGCGAGAGATAGGGATTGCAATAATCGAGCGCGGTAACGAACCCCAGGGCAACCTGGCCATTGTCCTGGTGGTAAAGGAACCCCCCGCCCCATGCGTCATCCAGCGGCCAGCCCTGGGTGTGGATCACCCGGCCGGGATGATGTTTGTCGTCAGGAACGTCCCACAACTCCTTGACGCCAAGACCATAAACCTGCGGTCCGCTGTCGTCGCGCAGACCGAAGATGCGGGTCAGCTCCTTGGTCAGATGGCCGCGCGCACCCTCCGCGAAGAAAGTGTAGCGGGCGTGCAGCTCCATCCCCGGCTGATAGTCGGAGCGGTGGGTGCCATCACGCGCGACTCCCATATCTCCGGTTGCGACACCCTTCACCGAGCCATCGTCGTTGAACAATATTTCGGCCGCGGCGAAACCGGGGAAGATCTCGACCCCGAGCGCTTCCGCCTCCCCCGCCAGCCAGCGGCAGAAATTGCCCAGACTCAGCGTGTAGGTCCCTTTGTTGTGCATGAACGGCGGCAGGACCAGCGCAGGGAGGCCGTATTTTCCCTTCCTGGTCAGTACCCAATGCAGATTTTCAGTCACCGGGACCGTCAGCGGAGACCCCTTGTCCTTCCACGCGGGAATCAGCTCATCTAGGGCGCGCGGATCGATCACCGCGCCGGACAGGATGTGCGCGCCGACCTCGGCCCCCTTTTCAAGGATGCAGACACTGACCTCGCGGCCCTGTTCGGCGCCGAGTTGCTTCAAACGGATCGCGGCGCTCAGCCCAGCCGGCCCGGCCCCGACGATGACGACGTCAAATTCCATCGATTCGCGGTCGGCCATGAAGTCCTCTCGTCGTGCTTTGTTATCATTCCAGCGTTTATCAGCCCTGCCAATTCCTTGACCGCGCCGTCAACCTTGGTCGATGGTCGCCCATGATGAACGATGCAACCACCCTTGGGCCGATCAGTGAGGCTGAAGCGGCAAGCCTGCTTGGCTGGTGGCTAGACGCCGGAGTCGATGCTGCCGTCAGCGAAACCCCGCGCGATTGGCTGCGCCAGGCCGCGCCGCCCATCGCCGTACCCGCCGGGGTAGCGCCGGCCGGCGGCCAGGCGGCGACGCTCGACGCGTTTCATGCGTGGCTCGAGACCGCGTCGGGCTTGCCGCTCGACCGCCCCGGTGCGCGTCGCGTACCGCCGAAAGGGATTGAGGCGGCGCCAATCATGCTGGTGAGCGACCTCCCCGGCCCCGAGGAAGCCGCCGCTGGACAGCCAATCGCGGGTGAGGCCTGGGTGTTGGCGACGCGCATGCTGGCGGCGATCGGATTCACTGTCGAACAGGCCTATGTCGCCTCCTTGAGCTGCTTCCATGCGCCGGGGGCGCGGCTTGCTCGCGAAGAGCTCGAGCGATGCGGCGAGATTGCCCGCGAGCAGCTGCGCCTCGCCCGGCCCGAGCGACTCATGCTTTTCGGCGATGCGCCGTGCCGTGCGCTGCTCGGTCAACCGCTGTCCGAAGCGCGCGGCAAGATTCACCGGGTCAACGGGGTAAGGACCATCGCCACCTTCCACCCGCGCTTCCTCCTCAAGCGGCCGTCGGACAAGGCGCTGGCGTGGAAGGATTTGCTGTTGCTGATGAGCGAGGAGGGTTGATGCGCCGCTTCGCCGTCTTGCTGGCGGGGCTGACGGTTGCTGCGCCGGCCTTGGCGCAGCAGCAGGACGACCCGCTCTCCCCGCTCGATTCGCAAGCGCCCACCGACGGCATCCAGCCGCCGCTTTCCCCTATGCCGCCGCCAACGCCGCAAGACCAGGC
>JBDSMA010000206.1:0-1545 GCA_039916085.1 Sphingomicrobium sp. | reverse complement strand
CTCGGGTGCTGCCTCCTCGATCTCGTCGTCGTCATCCTCGTCATCCTCGTCACGATCGTCGTCCTCGGTGCGCGCGTCGGCGTTGCGCAGCTCGGGCGCGGGCCCCGGGGCGGGGGCGGGCCGGTACGGCGCGCGGCCGCGCGTGCCGCAGCTTTCCATCAGGCTCGACTGGAACCAGCCGCGGTGCTGGTCGGAGCCTTCGAGATAGAGATCGGCGGGCCAGCGCAGTTCGGGCCAGCGGCCGCTTTCGAGCACGAAGACATGGGTGCAGCCGCTGTCGAACCATACGTCGAGGATGTCCGTCACGCGTTCGTAATCGGCGGCGTCATATTCGCTGCCGAGATAGTCCTGCGCATGGTTGTCCGACCAGGCATCGACGCCGTGCGCTTTGATCGCGGCGACGATCCGCGCATTGACCTCATGGTCGATCAATGGCTGATTGGTGCCGCGCTTGACGAACAAGGCGATCGGCACGCCCCACGCGCGCTGGCGGGAAATCACCCAGTCCGGCCGCCCCTCGACCATCGAACGGATGCGGTTCTCGCCCTTCTCGGGGACCCAGCGCGTGTCAGTGATGGCAGCGAGGGCGAGTTGGCGGAGGGTGGCTTCCTCTCCCCTTGAGGGAGAGGATACAGGTGAGGGGCCAGCCGCGTCTGCGGTTGAATGAATCTGGGTGCGACCCCTCACCCCGCTCGCCTCCGGCGAGTCGCCCTCTCCCTCAAGGGGAGAGGGTTTTACCGCGCCGCCTTCATTCTCCCACCGCATCGTGGCGAAGCTCTTGGAATGCTCGGCACTCAGGGGCCGGTCCATGGCGATGAACCATTGCGGGGTGCAGCGGTAGATTACCTTGGCCTTGGAGCGCCAGCTATGCGGGTAGCTGTGCCGGTAATCCGCCGACGCCGCCAGCAGCGCTCCCGCGTCGCGCAGGTCAGAACAGATCGGCCCGTCGGGGGCGTTGAACTTGGCGTTGATGACGCTGCCCTGGCCGCCGAGCCACGCCCAATCCTCGCGATATTTCCCATCCCCCTCGACCGCGAACACCGGGTCGATGCCGTTCGCCTTGCACAGGTCGAAATCATCCTCGCCATGATCGGGCGACATGTGGACGAGGCCGGTGCCAGTATCGGTCGTGACGAAATCGCCGGCCAGGAACGGGCGCGGCTTGGCGAAGAAACCGCCGAGATGATGCATTGGGTGGCGGGCGATAGCGTGCTGCAAATCGGCGGCCCATACCTTAAGCGGTTGGTCAGTCGTCTCGAACAGCCAATTCTTGGCCACGTCACTCGTTTCGGCAGCACGCGCAAGCGCGGCCCAATTAGCGAACCCATCGCCGCTCACTCGCCCGATGAATTGGGCAAGCAGGTCCGGTTCGTTCGCGACGACATAGCGACGCGACGAGAACGGATCCTCAAGAACAATATATTCAGTCTTCGGACCGATCGCGATCGCCTGGTTGACCGGGATCGTCCACGGGGTCGTCGTCCACACCACCGCATGGGCGCCGACCAGCTCGGGGATCGGGCTCTCGACAATCTCGAACGCCAC
>JBDSMA010000205.1:0-6063 GCA_039916085.1 Sphingomicrobium sp. | reverse complement strand
GAGGCCGCCGCCGATCCACAGATTATGGCTCTGCCGGCGCACGAGCGGGTAGCGCGTACCTAGCGATGCATAGAGCGTCCGCGCCTTGAGGTCGGGCACGACGGTCGGCGAATTGAGGTCGGGCTGAGTCCAGGCGTAGGTAAATAGACCGTCGACCACCAAGCCCTCGCTGCCCGGGCGGAAGCTGTGGGACAGCTGCACAATCTGCTGCTCCCTGACCTGGGCAGTCGAATAGATTGACGCGCTGGTGACATCGCCCAGCCCGGTCAGACCATAGGCTTGAAAGCGCAACTGGCCGCCCCAGCGACCGGTCTGCTTTGACGCCAAATTCTGGATCATCGCATCGGCGGTGAAAGGCAGGCGGACGACCGATACCTCGCCGATCAGCTCGCCCGGTCCGGTGCCGGACGGCTTCAAGGTCAACTGGACGTTATAGCCGGGCAAGTCTCGCGCCAGCAGCAGGTAGCGTTCAGCACGGAAACGATCGAATATCTCGTCGTCCGTCAACTTGCTGAGATAGCCGGCGAGCTTGGCTTCGGCCCCGCCAGTCTGTCCGCGGGCCCGCACCGTCACCACGCGCGCAAACAGCGTTTCCATGTGAACTATGCCATTGTCGATCCGCTGTGTCGGCACCTGGACCGCGGCCAAATAGCCCTTGTTGCGCAGGATTGTCGCCGCGCCGTCGCGGATTTCGCACAGCACCGCCACCGGCTGCGGGCTGCCGGCATAGGAGATCCATGCCGGCCGCAGTTCCGCCTGGGTCGCGCCCTTCAAATGGTCGAATTCGACCGTCTGGATGGTTACCTTGATGTCGGCATATTGTGGCTCGGCTAGCGGGCAGGCCGACCGTTCGATGCCCCCGACGATGTTTAGGTTTGGCCGCCGCTGTGGCACCGGCGGCTGGTCGCGGGTCAACTCGTCGCGGGTCGGCGCGATCGATTGGGCGCCGCCGGTCGCCGGAACAGCCGCAAGCGCAGTCGCCAGGACCCAAAAATCCAGCTCGCGCCGACGCCTCTGACCCACCCGCATATTTGTCCCCCGACGATAGCCGGGACTCGCCGCGGCATCCCTGCGCGACTCCCAACCGTTAATTTTTGTGTAACCAAGATTAAGAAGAGTCAATCTTTATGCCGTTTGAAAACTGGCCCAAAGTGACACAGCCTCAGGGACTTGAGCGGGGTCTTGAAGGAACAGCGGGCCGGACCGGCCATTCCTGCCGGCTATGGCGCCCGCGACTCACCGAGTCGCTGAGCGGCAAGCGGGCCGACGGCCTTCTGGAATCGGTCCGATTCTCTTAGCCACAATCGCAAGTTGTCAATGCCGCCAGCGGAGCGAAATCCCGCCGCCGCCGCGCTCTGCTCGATCCAGCTGTTTAGCCGCTCATTCTTGGTCCCCGATTTGGTCTGGCGATAGGTGATGATCGCCGCCGGCGGATCGTTGGCCAGCATATCGGTGTCGGCGAAGGTCGCGATGTGCCAGGCGCGTGTCTGGTGGGGCGTGATCTGGCGGTATGTGCGGTACAGGAAGCGCCCGCTGGCAAAGCGCGGATCGAGGAAGCGGCGCGATCCGGCGAACACGTCCGGGTCGAGCCCGGCGACCGGGCCTATGACCCCTGCCCGGTCCATGAGCGCGTTGATTCTGGTCGCGGTGCGATCCAGCTCGACTGCTTGCGACCCCGACCACAACGCGGCGCCGAGTTGAACTGCGCTCGTCGCCACGCCGGCCACGGCGAAGGTCGCCCACACTGCCGTCATTCGCCGCGATCGCAGCTCGGGCCACCGCTCGAATGCCAGACCCAGGCACAGGAACAGCGGCGGCAGCGCGGGAATCCAATACTGCCGAAAGCTCGGGTTGGGCAGATAGGCCCCGATCAGCGACGCGGCCAGCAGCCCGCCAAACACTATCCGCCGCGGATGCGTGGCAGGTTTTACTGACCGTTCGCGCCACGCCGCTGCGGCGACCGCGACGACTGCCGCCAGCGCGGGGCCGAACAGGCCGAACAGGACGAAATTGCCGGGGTGACGCCAGCTGAGCAAGGCACTCTCGCCATTGGCGATGTACCACTGGCGCGGGCCCTCGACGGGGAAGATCAGCACTTCGTAGAGGAACGCGCCTGGCGCCGCCGCGGCGAGTGCTGCGACGAATAGGGCCGGGATGGCCATCCCCGCCAGCGTCGGCATCAACGGCAGATGTCGCTTCAACGCTTTTGGCCCGCCAATCGCCATCGCCACCAGCGCCGCCGCCGGCAGCGCGTAGCTGATCTTGGCCGCCGCCGCCGCGCCCATTGCCAGCGCCCCAACGAACGCCGCGCGGCGTCCTGGCGGCCCCGCCAGCGACACCAATGCGGCGCACGACAACATCACAGGCAGCGCGTCGTTGCGCACCACCGCCGCGCCGAACAGGAACGGCTCGCACATCGCGAAGAGTGCCGTCGCTGCCAGCGCCGAACGCTCGCCCGCCCCGGCGCGACGCAACGCACTCCACAGCAGGACGATCGCCGCCGTCCCGCACAGGGCATTGGCCGCCCTCAGCGCCAGGAAAATATGATCGGCGAACAGCCCGGCGATCGGCGCGAACAGCATCGGCTGCAGCGGTGTCTGCAAATAAGGGAAGTCGCGGTACGGCAGGCCATGCAGCGCCAGCTGGGTCGCCGCGACATATTGGCCTTCGTCATAGCTGTGGCGGCGGACCAATGCGAACAGCAGCATGCACAACAGGACCGCGCCGATCGCCGCAGCGCCGCCGAACGTGAACCGCGCGCGCGGGCCGTTCGTCGCGCCTGGCTTCATCGCGCTTCGAAGCCCGCCAGGCATTCGGCAACCCACCGCCCCGCGGTCAGCGCACTAAGATCGGTGGTATCGAGCGGCGGGTCCCATTCGGTCAGGTCGATGATCCCGACCTTGGGGCAGGCCGCGAGCCGCCGCACCGCCGCGAAGAAATCATGAGCCGCCATGCCCCCGGGCCGCGCGCCCGGTGCACCGGGGAATTGGCCGCGGTCGATGACGTCGATGTCGCAGTCGATGAGCAAGGCGTCGCAATGCGCGACATGGCCAAGCGCCCGCGTGATCGCTGCCTCGATTCCCCGCGCCCGCACCTCACCGACGCTGATCGCCAGATGCCCGCCGGCGATTGCGTCGCGGTGCATCGCCGCCGAATTGGCGAAGGAGGCCAGCCCGACCTGGGCGATGTTGCGTCCCGGCAGCCCGTCCTCGCGCAGCGCTCGCACCGGGTTCCCGTTGCCCAGCCCTTGCGCCGTGTCGCGCAGGTCGAAATGAGCGTCGAGGGTGATCAGCCCGACTTGGCTGAGCGGCAGCCCAAGCGCCTGCACCCCCGGCCGGGTCACCGCGTTATTGCCGCCGACCAGCAGCGTCAGCGCATGCCGCGCAACGCTTGCCGCGCACGCCTCGCGGATCGGCCCAGTCGCCTCCTCGATACTCAGGCCGCCGATCTCGACGTCGCCCTGGTCGGCGATTTCGCTGGCCAGCTCGCGCCCGGTCTCGAGGTCGTAACGGCCGATCCGCCCGAGCACCGCGCGCAGCCGCGCCGGCGCCTCGTCGCACCCGCCCGGCGTCACCGACCCGGCGGCGAGCGGCGCGCCGACCAGCCCGACCGGGGCTTCCACGTCGGCGCCGACGATCAGGTCAGCAAGGTTGGGCCAGCTCATCGGCTTGACGACTAGCACCGCCGCCGCCCAAAGCCAGCCCCACCATGTGGGACCGCTTGCTGACCGATTGCCACGTTGCGACGATGGCGCCAGCCCCGGGCAATCCGCTCGGGATCATCGCTAATGCCGCGATTGGTATCCAGGACGGGCGCATCGTCCGCGTCGGCAAGCGCGTCGAACTGGCCGGCTTTCGCGCCCGCGACGTCGTTCCGCTGGGCGGCGCCTGGGTCACGCCGGGTCTGGTCGATTGCCACACCCATCTGGTGTTCGGCGGCACCCGCGCCGACGAACATGCCATGCGCCGCGCCGGGGCGACCTACGAACAGATCGCCGAAGCCGGTGGCGGCATCGCTTCGACCGTCGCCGCGACCAAAGCGGCCAGCGCCGACGAGCTTCGCGCCTCGGCTCGCCGCCGGCTCGACGCGCTGATGCGTGGCGGCGCGACGACGATCGAGGTCAAGTCCGGCTACGGCCTCGACACGGCGTCAGAAATCCGCCTGCTAAACGCGGCCAAGGCGATCGGCCGCGACGCGCCGGTGCGGATCGTCCCGACCTTGCTGGCGCTCCATGCCTTGCCCGCCGGCGCTGACCGCAATGCCTATGTCAAAATGGTCGCCGAGGAGATGATCCCGGCGGTCGCCCGCGCCGGCCTGGCGACCAGCGTCGATGCCTTTTGCGAAACCATCGCCTTCACTCCGGCGGAAGTCGAGCGGGTGTTCACCGCCGCGCGCGCCAACGGTCTCGCCGTCCGCCTCCACGCCGAACAATTGTCGAACCAAAGCGGCGCCGCGCTCGCCGCCAAATATAAGGCGTTGTCGGCCGACCATCTCGAACATCTCGACGCCGCCGGGGCCAAGGCAATGGCCGCCGCAGGGACCGTCGCGGTGCTCCTCCCCGGCGCATTCTACGCGCTTCAGGAAACCAAGAAGCCGCCGGTGCAATTGCTCCGCGACCACCAGGTTACCATCGCCATAGCTACGGATTGCAACCCCGGCACCTCGCCTTTGCTCAGTCCGACGCTGGCGATGAACATGGCGTGCACCTTGTTCGGTCTGACGCCGGAGGAGGCGCTCGCCGGCATGACCCTCAACGCCGCCCGCGCGCTCGGCCTGGCGCATGAAGTCGGTAGCATTGAAGCCGGCAAGGCCGCCGACCTTTGCGTGTGGCGCATCGATCAGCCGGGCGAACTGGCTTACTGGATCGGGCTGCCGGGTCCGGTGCGGCGGATGTTCGGAGGGATCGATTCCTGAACCGTCATCCTGAACTTGTTTCAGGATTCATTTCGGTGAAGGGCGGCAGGGGTTCGAGGATGAACGCTGAACCAAGTTCAGCATGACGACCGAGGAAATGATGACTTCCGATCGCCGCGACAATAGCCGCCACATTCGCGCCCGGCGGGGCAGCGAGATCGTCGCCAAAAGCTGGCAGACCGAGGCCGCTGTGCGCATGCTGATGAACAACCTCGACGCCGAAGTCGCCGAGGACCCGCAAAATCTCGTCGTTTACGGCGGCATCGGCCGCGCCGCGCGCAACTGGGCGTGCTTCGACAAGATCGTCGAAGTGCTCGAACGCTTGGACGGCGATCAGACTTTGCTGGTCCAGTCGGGCAAGCCGGTCGGCGTGTTCCGCACCCATGCCGATGCGCCGCGCGTGCTCATCGCCAACTCCAACCTCGTCCCCAAATGGGCGACGTGGGAGAAATTCAACGAGCTCGATCGCATGGGGTTGATGATGTACGGCCAGATGACCGCCGGGTCGTGGATATACATCGGCACCCAGGGCATCGTCCAGGGCACGTTCGAGACCTTCGCCGAAATGGGCCGCCAGCATTATGGCGGGGATCTGGCGGGCAAATGGAGTCTCACCGCCGGCCTCGGCGGGATGGGCGGGGCGCAGCCGCTCGCCGCGGTCATGGCCGGGGCGCATTGCATCGCGGTCGAGGTGCAGGAAAGTTCGATCGAGAAGCGCCTCGCAACCCGCTACCTCGATCATCGCGCCACCACCATCGACGAAGCGCTCGACATTATCGCCGCCGCAACCGAGCCGACCAGCGTCGGTTTGCTCGGCAATGCGGCCGAAATACTCCCCGAAATGGTCGCGCGCGGCATCCGCCCCGACGCCGTCACCGACCAGACCAGCGCCCACGATCCCGCCAACGGTTATTGCCCCGCCGGGTGGAGCGTCGCCAAGTGGATCGAGATGCGCGAGCGCGATCCCGCCGCCGTCGCCGCCGCCGCCCGCCAGTCGATGGCCCGCCACGTCGAGGCGATGCTCGCGTTCCAGAACATGGGCGTGCCCACCTTCGATTATGGCAACAACATCCGCCAGGAAGCCTTTGACGATGGCGTGACCCACGCCTTCGATTTTCCCGGCTTCGTTCCGGCTTACGTCCGGCCCCT
>JBDSMA010000204.1:0-2166 GCA_039916085.1 Sphingomicrobium sp. | reverse complement strand
GATCGACCTGGTCGCGCAGATATTTCAAGCGCACCGGGTTGAGCTTGTGGAGCATCGACGAAGCGCCGTCCGGGTCCCACCAGTCGCCCGCCAGCGCCCCGAAGTGGGCCGCCTCGGCGGGCAGAATGCTCGATACCGCTCGGGCCAAGCCCTTGCTCATGCTTGTCTTGCTCATGCGCCCCCCGTAACAGGGCGCCGCTTCTGCCGCCAAGAGGAAACGCCACCACCTTATGCCCCGCATCGTCATGAAGTTCGGCGGCACGTCGATGGCCGGGATCGAGCGGATCCGCGGCGTGGCGGGCCGCGTCAAGGCCGAGGCCGAGGCCGGCAACGAAGTGCTGGTGGTGGTCTCGGCGATGGCCGGGGAAACCGACCGGCTGGTGCAATTCTGCAAGGAAGCCGCGGCGCTCCACGATCCGCGCGAATATGACGTGGTGGTGGCCAGCGGCGAGCAGGTCACCGCCGGGCTGCTGGCGATGACCCTCCAGAACATGGGGGTCAAGGCGCGCAGCTTCATGGGTTGGCAATTGGTTCGCGCGTCGGGCGTCCATGGCAACGCCCGGGTCGAGGCGGTCGAGGGCGCCTTGCTCGGCGAGGCCTTGAAAGACGGGATCGTCGCGGTCATTCCCGGCTTCCAGGGGGTCAGCGACGACGGCCGGCTGGCGACGCTCGGGCGCGGCGGGTCTGACACTTCGGCGGTCGCCATCGCCGCGGGCATCAAGGCCGACCGCTGCGACATCTACACCGACGTCGACGGGGTCTATACCACCGACCCGCGCATCGTCCCCGCCGCGCGCAAGCTCGACCAGATCACGTTCGAGGAAATGCTCGAACTGGCCGGGGTCGGGGCCAAGGTGTTGCAGGTCCGCTCGGTCGGGCTGGCGATGCGCGAGAATCTGCCGCTGAGGGTATTGTCCGCCTTCGAAAATCTTCCCGGCACCGACATCGTGCCCACGCTTTCAGGAGCAGCCATGGAACGCAACGCCATCGCCGGCATCGCCGCCGACCGCAACGAGGCGCGGGTCACGCTGACCCAGATCGCCGACCAGCCGGGCACCGTCGCGGCGGTGATGAAACCGCTCGCCGAGGCCGGCATCCAGGTCGACATGATCGTCCATGCCGCGACCCCCAGCGCGGGCAAGAGCGACCTCACCTTCACCTTGCCGCGCGCCAGCCTGGCCCAGGCGCTGGCCGCGATCGAGGCCAAGCGCGATGGCATCGGCTATGGCGAGCTGATCCACGACGACGCCGTCGCCAAGGTGTCGATCGTCGGGGTCGGCATCCGCTCCAACCCGGCGCTCGCCTCGATGATGTTCGACACGCTCGCCGCGCAGGGCATCAACCTGCTCGCGGTGTCGGCCAGCGAGATCAAGGTCAGCGCGCTGATCGCCGAGGCCGACACCGAGCTGGCGGTGCGCGTCCTCCACACCGCCTTCGGGCTTGACCATGACGGAGCGCGCGGATGAGCGGCGAGGGCATGATCGCCGAGCCCCGCGCGGTCCACGGCGACGCCGGGATGGCGCGCCTCAAGCAGCTGATGCGGCGCGGTACCGATTTCCTTGGCACCGAACTCGCCATCCTCGGCGGGGCGATGAGCTGGGTCAGCGAGCGCCACCTGGTCTCGGCCATCTCCAACGCCGGCGGGTTCGGGGTGATCGCCTGCGGGGCGATGACGCCCGAGCTATTGGACGCCGAGATCGCCGCGACCAAACAGCTGGCGGTCAAGCCGTTCGGCGTCAACCTCATCACCATGCACCCGGCGCTGTCCGAGCTGATCGACGTCTGCGCCCGCCACGGCATCGGGCATGTCGTGCTCGCCGGCGGGCTTCCCCCGGGCGGAGCGATCGAGCGGATCAAAGGGGGCGGCGCCAAACTCATCTGCTTCGCCCCGGCGCTCAGCCTGGCCAGGAAGCTGATCCGCTCGGGCGCCGATGCGCTGGTGATCGAGGGGATGGAGGCCGGCGGCCACATCGGCCCGGTGTCGACCAGCGTCCTCGCCCAGGAAATCCTCCCCGAGGTCGCGTCCCACATCCCGGTGTTCGTCGCCGGCGGTATCGGCCGCGGCGAGGCGATCGCCGCTTACCTCGAGATGGGCGCGGTCGGGGTCCAGCTCGGCACGCGCTTCGTCTGCGCGACCGAAAGCATCGCCCACGCCAACTTCAAGAA